>NZ_JAUSUQ010000014.1 GCF_030814135.1 Caldalkalibacillus uzonensis
AAGCTTCACGCGCTCGACTTGCATGTATTAGGCGTGCCGCCAGCGTTCGTCCTGAGCCAGGATCAAACTCTCCGTAAAAGTCATTCCCAAAGGAATGAGCCTCGCACGCTTGTGCTTTGTTCAGTTTTCAAGGTTCTGTTTTGAAGCGACATTCCTTAGTATAACACAACTTAGTTTAATGTCAATAGTTAATTTTTGCTAGGAGGAATTAAAAATAACTTTAGTAACGGTGTGCTCCTATCATTTAAAGCCGCTTTCGCAGCGACAAGAGATAATATATCATAGCCCTGTACCGATTGCAACTAGAATATTTTTCCATCTCCTTGATAAACCAATTGGAGCAACACTATAGGATGGGCAGCAATGAGCAGAAAATTTGTATGACGGGAGAAAATTTTGCCGCAATAAAAAAGCCACAATGTGGTTGCACTAGCTAATAATAAGTACACTTGAGTCATCCGCTGTTTCTCCTCCGTACCAGCCCCCGCTTCACAAAACGAGTTGATGGCTTTCTTACCACAAAATTATTTCGTTACACGAAATAAAATGCCTTGCGAGTTCCGACGACTCACAAGGCATCTTTTTCATTTTAATACCTGGAAGCCTATTTTAAGCAAAGATCGGCCGCGCAGCGGTCTATTCGACCAACCAAATAAAGTAAGCCAGGAAGATGAAGAACATGACGTACATAATGGGGTGTACGTCTTTATATTCCCCTTTAAAAATCTTAGTTAAGGGATACATGATAAAGCCTAAGGCGATCCCCGTGGCAATACTATATGTCAAGGGCATGGCGATAATCGTGACAAAAGCCGGTAAAGCAAACTCAAGTTTGTTCCATTCAATCGACCCCAAAGCTCCTGCCATTAGCACACCCACGATAATTAAAGCAGGTGATGTTAACCCCGGATTTTCCAAAAAGATTTCCAGTAAGGGAGAGAAAAAGAGAGCAACTAAAAACAGCCCTGCCACAACGACCGATGTAAAGCCTGTCCGTCCTCCAGCAGCGACACCGGCTGAAGACTCAATATAAGATGTGGTCGTGGAAGTTCCCAAAACAGCACCTACCACAGTAGCAACAGAATCAGATGAGAGCGCTCTGGATGCCCGGGGCAGCTTATTGTTTTTCAGAAACCCGGCTTGATTGGCAACAGCCATCAATGTTCCGGCTGTATCAAAAAAGTCCACAAACAAGAAGGTAAAGATAACAACCAGCATTTGGGCCGTAAAAAATTGTTCCGGATGACTCAAAGGGTAAGCGATGGCAGCCCCAAATGTGGGGGCAAGGCTGGGTATGCTGGACACAATGGCCGATGGCATGGAGACAATGCCTACCACCATACCAGCTAATGCAGTCAGGATCATCCCATAGAAAATGCCGCCTTTAAAACCGCGAATCATAAATAATGCCGTAATCACCAAGCCGAAGATGGCCAGCAGGGTGGACGGTGTCATTAATTCACCCAATTGTACGAGTGTCACCTCATCAGCGACGATAATGCCAGCATTTTGCATCCCAATAAAGGCAATAAAGAAACCAATACCGGCTCCAGCAGCCAATTTGAGCTGCAGAGGAATGGCATTAATAATCGTTTCGCGCACCTTGGTCAGGGTCAAAATAAAGAAAATAAGACCAGATACCATCACACCAGCTAAGGCTGCCTGCCAGGGAATGCCCATACCCAGCACCACCGTATAGGCGAAAAAAGCATTAAGTCCCATTCCAGGCGCCAACGCAATCGGGTATTTAGCCCATAAACCCATGATTAAACAGCCGAGAGCAGAAGCCAGTGCCGTGGCCACAAAAACAGCACCCGGATCCATTCCGGCATCAGCTAAAATAAAGGCATTGACAAACAAGATATAAGCCATGGCCAAAAAGGTGGTTAGGCCCGCAATAAATTCTTGCCGGTACGAGGTGTTATGTTTCTCAAATTCAAAGTACCGTTCCATGTCGATCCTCCTCATGTTACTTCTGTTAACAGTCACAGCAGAGCACTTTTATTTTTTCGCCGAATTGGGGTGACCGCATTTAGCAGATGGTGCTCTAAAGCAACAAAAAAGCAAAGCCAAGGCTCTTTCTACCTAGGCTTTGCTTATCTGTTAAATGACATGCAGAGATGATGAAATGACAGAGGAGGACCTCTTCATTCCTGTCACTCCGCACGTAGTCAAGCAATTTACGGTTGCCTGGTAGAGACACCTGAGCCATATTCTCAGGCATATACGCGCGAAACAATAATATTGATGTTAAGACATGCCTGTAACCATCTTTAGTGTAAATGAAATGTAGATTTTCGTCAACAAAAAACCGAACATTTCCTTGAATATTTACCAGAAGGTTCGTGTTATACTTGGGACATATTGGCCGTTTATTCCTGACCCATTATTCCCATTCAATCGTAGCCGGGGGTTTAGAGGTAATGTCATACACCACCCGGTTGACACCGGGCACTTCATTACAAATCCGGTTAGAAATCCGTTCTAACACATCATAAGGGATACGTGCCCAATCAGCCGTCATGCCGTCCACAGAGGTGACCGCCCTGATTCCAACGGTATAATCATAAGTACGGGCATCACCCATGACACCTACGGAGCGAATATTAGGCAGGGTGGTGAAGTACTGCCAGATGTCACGCTCCAGCCCTGCTTTTTTAATCTCCTCACGTAAAATGTAATCTGATTCACGCACAATCTCCAGTTTCTCTTCTGTCACTTCGCCCAAAACACGGATCGCAAGGCCTGGACCGGGGAAAGGTTGGCGCCAGACAATTTCGGGCGGAAGCCCAAGTTCTTCACCCAGCTTACGCACCTCATCCTTAAACAGCGTATTAAGAGGCTCGATTAAATCCATTTTCATTTCTTCCGGCAACCCGCCTACATTATGGTGTGACTTAATGGTTTGAGCTGTCTCTGTTCCGCTCTCAATAATGTCCGTATACAATGTTCCCTGAGCCAGGAAATCCATCTCTTCAAGTTTACTGGCTTCTTCCTCAAACACATAAATAAATTCATTACCAATGATTTTCCGTTTTTGCTCCGGGTCAGATACCCCTTTTAACTTTTGTAAAAAGCGTTCCCGGGCGTCCACCTTTACTACGTTCATTTGGAACTTGTCAGCAAAAGTTTGCATGACACTGTCAGCTTCACCTTTGCGCAGCAAACCATGATCCACAAACATACAGGTTAACTGGTCACCGATGGCCCTGTGAACCAGAGCAGCAACAACCGATGAGTCTACCCCTCCGCTTAAGGCGCACAGCACTTTTTTGTCCCCCACTTGTTGGCGAATAGCTGCCACAGCCTGATCAATAAAGGCATCCATCGTCCATTCACCTTTGCACTGACACACACCATACACAAACTGTCTCAGTATCTCCATGCCCTTTAATGTGTGTCTGACCTCTGGATGGAACTGCACAGCATACAACTTTCTGTCCCTATCCTCCATAGCAGCCACCGGACAAGTGGGACTCACTGCGGTGACTTCAAAACCAGCCGGAGGTTCCTGGACAAGGTCTCCATGGCTCATCCATACCACTTGCTCCTCTTCAAGCCCTTGCAACAAAACAGAACCGGCTCGCAGGGAAAGTGTGGCCTTGCCATATTCACGGTGCTGGGCTTTTTCCACACGCCCTCCCAAATGATGAGCCAAGAGCTGCATCCCATAACAAATACCCAAAATGGGGATGTTCAGCTCAAAAATGCGCTGGTCACACCGGGGAGCTCCTTCATCATATACGCTGTTGGGACCACCTGAGAAGATAATCCCTTTAGGATTGAGCTCCTTCAATTTTTCCACAGGAATATGATAAGGCAAGAGCTCACTGTATACCCCCAGCTCACGAATGCGCCTGGCAATGAGCTGATTGTACTGCCCCCCAAAATCAAGTACTACAATCATTTCGTCTGGTCTTTCCATTGTGTTGTCCTCCTATTCTCGCATTTCTTCTGCATGTCATCAGGCATCACGTTCTTTTCTATTTCTAACAAGTCAGCTGACAAAGGTCAACCTTTATTTTTTCCCTGGTGAAGATTTTAATTGTTTCATGACTGAGAGCCAGAGCTGGTAAATCTGCCGCATGCTTGAGGCTGAAAGGGAATGGTTACCATAGCGCGTTTCTTCAAAGCGGCGGATTAAGGGGATTAACTGCTGGATCTCCAACTCGCTTTCCAGGCTTAACACATATTCACGCAATGTTTGGGAAGGGTGCTTCGGTTTGATAAAACGTCCCAAATAGCGGAGCAACACAGCGTATGTGTTCATCAACCACCGCTGATCTGTACCCTGCCGGTAACGCCAAATAATCCAGGACAAGATCACTCTCCGCCAAGTGAAAACAAAAACCAAGCTGACGATACACATAAACCCCAAAGCTATAGCGATCATCCAACCCACGGGCTGCAGACCATGTGTCAGGTTTTGATTATCCACCTGTGCGGCTGCCGATTCACTTTCCTGCTCTAAGTACTGTTCAGACCGCTGTTCCTCTAGAAACTCTTGCTGTGCAGTTGCACTGTCCCACTCCTGAGTGAGGTCCAGATCATCCCGTTCGAATTGGTAAGGATTCTGGAAGGTACGCGTTGGCTCAAAAGGAACCCAGCCGACGCCTGGAAAATAAACTTCCACCCAAGAATGAGCATTTTTATTGCGCACCACTGTGTTATAAGTACGGTCATGACGGTCCACGACTTCTCCAGACGTAAAGCCCTTGACCCAGCGGGCCGGAATATCCAAAGTGCGCAACATCACCACCATGGCAGAGGAAAAGTTATCACAATAACCACGCTGTGTTTCAAACAAGAACTGATCCACATAATCCTCACCGGGTCCCGGCACAGGCACATCCTCTGTTTCATATTCGAAGCCGTTCAGCCGAAAATAAGCCTCAATGGCCCGTACCTGGTCATACATGGTCTCTTCCCCTTCAACCGCTTCAAGCGCCAGCTGGCCCACCCTGTCTGGAAGAGTATCAGGCAGCTGGGTGTAACGGTTGCGGATCTCTGCAGGTATTTGCTCTGTATTTGCTTCCCTCAGGGCTTTCACTGAATAGGACGGGAAGGCACTAACCAGTTCATATCCTGAGAGCGGGGCCGGTTGATAATGATGAAGACGATCATAACTGAACCAACGCCCGGAAAACCTCTCCCATCCGGCAACGACGTCTGTATTGGTAAAGACTTTGACTTCAAGTGGATCTCCTGGGTAAAACAGCTGGGCCCGTTCCCCGGCAAAATACAACTCGGCCCGGATCATGTCAGTCTCCGTTGCTGGATCCGCCAAGAAGAGATCCATGTTAGTTCTGACCTGTTCCACATCGTCGAAGGCAAAGAAAATTTCCATGCTGTCAGAGTTTTCCCATCCCTGACCATTATAATAATCCCGAGACTCCCCACGCCAATAATGAAGGGTCTCCGTCACAGCCTGAAACACAATGGTATCATCTTCAATAAAAGGACCACCCAGCACTTCATCCGCTCCATCGTATCCAACCCGCTGCACCGCTCTTGCTCCGGAGCCTTCTGAATAAGCTTGAATAAAAGCCACCGGGTCGGGCCAGGCAGGCTCAGCCTTTGGCGCCGTATAAGCGACACTTGCTGCTGCCACAATAAAAACCAGACTGAGCACCATCCAGCTTGCAGGACGGAATGCTGCACCCGTCCCTCCCTGTTGTTCAGCTTTACTGGCAATATGCCTCCAGTGAACCACAGACAAAAGCAGAAATCCACCCAGCACCGTCCTAATGACCGGGCCTTTAGCGTCAAAGGGGGTAAAAGTGTCCAAGACAGCCAGATAGGTGATGGTCATCACGACAAAGTACAACACCCGCTGCCTTAGAAACACACTTTCATACAAAGAGAGAGCAATTAGCCATATCAACATGAAGAAGAAAAAGGTCCGGCTTAAAAATGACACACTGCTCCAATCGCGCTCTAAAATAAAGGGAATAGCATAAACAAGTTCCTGAACAAGATAGGAAAGCCAGCTGAGACTGAACAAAGGGCCGGTGAAGTACAAGTGATGAAGTAAGAACAGCCACACTAAACTAACCAGCGGCACGGAAAAGTACCAGGCCAACCTTAAAACTTTTAGCACCATTACAATCACAAAGAAAATCACAAAAGGGTAAACCGCATGAGTCTCGGTCAATAAGGGAAGAGGGCGCAACCACTCCCAAAACAGCAAGGTGAGCAAGGCTAACATAACACTGGTTAACAAAGGGCTTGCTGAACCTTGCCTTTGATCATTGTACAAGAGAAGCATTAAGCTCACTCCTTGACAGGTGAGACGGGAATAAAGGGGAGGTGATGGGGTATACTGGGATCCCCTCCCTGTTGAGCACTGACAGCGCGTCTTTTTCAGCAGATGTCATTTCCCGTCCTCCTTTTATCCAAAAAAATTCTGCTTGAATCTTACGATAGGCTAAATCAGCCAGCATCATGGTCATCTTCTTATTTAAGACCGGAGAAACAATAACAACAGTTGTGCCCTGCGGAAGATGAGCCACCTCACGCAACACCGTCTTGATAAAAGGATAGGCAGCATCCGCTTTAATATGGGCCAAATGATCAAAGATGCGATACAGTTGTTCCCCTGCTCGCTCCAGGGGCAATACGGTCTGGGTCTTTCCGTAAGAAACCAATCCGCAGGCAAAATGATGTTTTAATGTATAGCGTACCAAAGTTGCGGTGAGGGATATGGCCCACTCGAACAAGGGATGTTCCTCATCACCGTAAGCCTGTTTTTCCCTGTCTAAAAACAGCATTACATCGCGACGGAGCTTATGCTCAAATTCTTTGGTTTTAAGTCCCCCGCTTTTGGCACTTGCTTTCCAATGGATACGGGCCAAGCGGTCACCTGGGACATACTCCCGGGTGCCAATAACCGAGGCCATCTCCTCACTTTTCTTGACATGGCGGGCACGACCCAGGCCCGTATTGCGGTCATTTACAACAGGCCAGCTGAAAATCTCCTGATAACGGGGGTAGACCACGACTGTCTGTCGTGCTTCCACTTGCTTTGTACACTTGACAAAACCAAACCAATCACCTGTCTTGAGTTCGACCCGCTGCCATTGATAGCGGCCTCTGGGAAGCTCGTCAATCCGATAAGTCACTTTAAACATGCGTTTAAACCACGGGAAGACCATGATCTCCTTTACTGATGTTCTTGCTTTCAGCTGTGCAGGAAGATGATCAGCAAGAACGAGGTAGACCAAGGGCAAACGATAAGGATTATGCACAATAAGGCTCACTTGGAGCGCCTCCCCGGCCACACAGCGTTCTCTACTGACTTCCCGTTCAACAGTCACCCCGCTTAATCCAAAAAAATATTGGAGTACAGCTAAGAAAGCAACGGGTGCATACGTGTAAAAAATAAACCAACTGATAAACCCGCCCTGAAATTTGGCAAAGGCGTAAGTGACCAGCAGCAAGACCAAAATGGTGAACAATCCTGTCGATGAGCGCAGGGACATTCAATCACTCCTAGCTTTTCATCACTTCTTCCACTACAGGGACACTGACATGCTTCAAAACCTCAGCGATGATGAGTTCCACACTGGCCCCATTTAAGCGTGCTTCAGATGTGAGGATGATACGATGGCCCAGAGTATAAGGAGCCAAATATTTCACATCATCAGGAATCACATAATCCCGCCCCCGGATAAAGGCCAGGGCTTGTGCGGCATGAAGCAGGGCAATCGAACCACGCGGACTGGCTCCAAGGTAGACACTGGGATGCTCCCGGGTAGCACGGGCTAGGGCTACCATATACCGTGCAACCGAATCCTCAACATACACTTTGCGAACCTCCTCCTGCAGGTTGACCAGTTCTTCGATAGACATCACCGCTTCCAGCTTGTCAATGGGATGTCCTGCTCTGAGGCGGACTAATAAGTCTACTTCTTGATCTTTAGAAGGATAGCCAAGCTTTAATTTTAATAGAAAACGGTCCAATTGGGCCTCGGGCAACGGATAAGTGCCTTCATACTCGATGGGATTTTGGGTGGCCATCACCAAAAAAGGCGATGGCAGCGGCCGGGTTTCACCATCTACTGTCACACTGCCCTCTTCCATTGCTTCCAGCAAGGCAGACTGGGTTTTGGGAGAAGTCCGGTTGATCTCATCGGCCAATACAATGTGTCCAAAAATGGGGCCTGGGCGAAACTCAAACTTAAGTTCCTTCTGATTAAAAATCGACACACCCGTGACATCCGACGGCAACAGGTCCGGGGTAAATTGAATGCGTTTAAATGTACAGCCCAGAGAACGGGCCAGAGAACGGACAAGCATGGTTTTACCAACCCCAGGCACATCTTCCAGCAATATATGTCCTTTGGCCAATATAGCGACTAAAGTCAGTTCCACAACCTGTTCTTTGCCCACCATCACCTTATGCACATTGTTCATGACTTCTGCTAGTTTAGGATGATACTGATCCACTGAAACAAGATTTGAATCGGTCATAAGCGCCTCCTTGTTCTCTCGTTCCTTTTCTATGATTCTATTTCCCATTATTCCATTAATACCATTCCACCCTGCTTTTAATCCTTTTCTTTGATGTTAACATACTGCAAGTGAAGAAGGAATTTTAGAGATAAAAGACGAATACGTTGAAGAAAAGTTCTAGAACGGAGAAAAAAACATGTATATCTTTATTGTCAATCCTGTATCAGGGAATGGTAAAGGGTTAAAAATATGGAAAAAAGTACGCAAGGAGCTGGATAAACGGCAAGTTCCTTACCGCTCCTTTTTTACCAAACAAGCTGGTCATGGTACAGAGCTGGCTAAACAACTGGCCGAACTCTACCAAGAAAAAATAACAGCCATCATCGCCGTAGGCGGTGATGGCACCGTACACGAAATCATTAATGGATTGTCTAAGTACCCCCGAATCCCGTTTAGTGCGATTTCAGCCGGTTCCGGCAACGACTTTGCCCGGGGTTTTGGCCTGCCCCGACGTCCCTTGCCTGCCTTAAACCACATTTTGGCCACTTCTTCCTCATCCCTTGCCCGCTATGATATGGGGGTTTACCACCTGGGCCATAAGCGTAAGGGAAAAGGTTATTTTATCAACGGGATTGGTGTCGGTTTTGACGGTGAAGTGGCTAAATATACCAACCAGGCGCGCTATAAAAAATGGCTGAACACCTTTAAGCTGGGGATATTGGCTTATGTGATCTCAGCACTTAAATTATTGTTCAAATACCGGACACAGGAAGTCATCATCAGGGTCGACGGGCAGGAATACACCTTTAGGGATGTGTGGCTGGTAGCTATATGTAATATCCCTTATTATGGGGGCGGTATGAAAATCATTCCCCAAGCTCGCCCCAACGATGGACTGCTTAATGTTTGCGTGGTCCATCAGCTTAAGCCATGGCAGGTGATGTTAGCCCTTGGCTCTGTTTATCTTGGCTGGCACACACGGCTTAAAGCTGTCAAGCTGATTAAAGGGGAAATGATCCAAGTGAGCAGCGAGGAGCCGATGACGGTTCATGCTGATGGTGAGATCATCGGAACCTCTCCCATCTTGTTAACCATCGAAAAAAGAACCCGGACCATATGGAGATGATTTCAACATCGCACCCAAGACCGTCTATTTAATGCACATGAGACCTGGGCTTGGTTGATGATAAAAAACGCTGGGGATCCCCTGCTGTTAAACACCTATAGATTGAACACCAGGAACGCTTAGCAAAATAGATCGGTACTCTCTGTTCCTTGGCCCGTTGTTTAATCACTTTAGATAAATTGTGATTGATATAATCGGTCAGAACCAGCACGGCATCCACATTCTTGGGGATCTCCCGTTTCACTTGCTGACACTTGCGTCCTGACACATGACAAATCTGACAGACACCCAATTCTTTTAATTGATCTGTAATATTACCCAGGTGATCGCCTCCGACAACCAGTAATGAGCGCATCTTTCATCACCTCTGTTCGATTGTTTTATAAACATGGCCGACTTTAACTTTTCAGATAATGAGAATCAATTTCAATTAAATTGTAAGAAAAATGCGCCCATTTGTCAATGAAAATGATTATCAAATGAAAAAATAACCCCAGCCATTGTGCTCTTCACCTTTAGACACAATGGCTGAGCCTGGTCATACTCTAATTCTCTTTTGGTTGTTAAGCACGTTAAAACACTAATAAACCAATGGAAATAATCAAGCCGCTGACAATTAGAGCCATGATACAGAATCCCATAATATCTTTTGCCCGCAGTCCGGCAATAGCAAGCGCCGGTAAAGCCCAGAAAGGTTGGATCATGTTTGTCCACGCATCTCCCCAGGCAACAGCCATGGCTGTTTTGGCTGTATCAACGCCCAGCTCCAAAGCAGCCGGAAGCATGACCGGGGCCTGCACAGCCCATTGTCCCCCGCCAGAAGGCACGAAAAAGTTTACGATACCCGCACTGATAAAGGTAAACAAGGGGAATGTATATTCGTTAGAGATCTGCACAAACCACAGAGACATTTTCTCCGCCAGCCCGGAAGAGACCATCATGCCCATAATCCCCGCATAAAACGGAAACTGGATCATAATCCCTCCCGCATTTTTAACCGCCTGTTTCACACTTTCCAAAAACCGCCGCGGTGTGCCATGAAAGAGAATGCCCAGGTTCCCGATTGCACAATGAAATAATATAAAATGAACGCCAGCCCCATGGCACCTGTCAGAAGGGAAACCAGACGGCTGTTTTCCAGTTTTTCGGCTGGTGTACGGGCAACATACTGATCTTGAGTGGCAGATTCAGCCGGTTCCTCCAGCAGTGTCCGGTCAATGTAAACCCGGTTTTCAGTTGACGTAAGCATCATCCGGTTAAGAACAGGCAGCACAACCAGTAAAGCAATTACGATAAACAGGTTAAAACCAGCAAAAATTGTATGACTGGTCGGAATCACGCCAATCAGTTCCTCACAGAAATGGATCAGGCAGATAACGCTGCATCAGGCCGTCAAAAAATATCGTTGCTCGTTTAAACATGCCGCTCCCCCTTTATGACTGCTCATATTGTTCTCACAAGTAAGGCAAACGCTTTCATTTGAGCTGAAATTAACAGGCGCATGAATCACTCATGCGCCTTTTTCAAAGATGACCAAGTGCACCTTGCGTCTCCGCATCCGACCAAGCGATAAAGGTTCCTAGCTGTCTGCTTTCACTGTGGTATCCTCATCCTTGGTGGCAGACAGGGAACGCCACGCCTCCATTATTAAGAACAAACACAGTACAGCCAGGAAAATGGCTGAAATAGCGAGGAAATAATTCCCTGTCGCAAAGTTGCGCTGGATGAGAACCACTAGGGCACTCAATGTCACAATAAACATAAACACCATGGGAATAATGGTAAAGTAAGATTTAACCCCTTTCTTAATCAGCCATACAGATACCGCCAGCAAGGCAATGGCCCCTAGCATCTGATTGGCTGAACCGAACAAAGGCCAGACAGTAGACCAAGTACCGGATAGTGCCAAGGCACCTGCACCGATCAATACAATCAATGTGGATAAATGGATGTTTTTAGCTAGAGCCGGTACCCTCTGATCAGCCAGCTCCTGTACGGCATAACGGCCAAGACGTGTCGCTGAATCCAGGGTAGTAAACAGGAAGGCTGAAGCAGTTAAGGCCGCAAAGGTGGTTGCCGTTGTTTCAGCAATACCCCAATGGGACATGAAGTAGCCGATGCCAGCAGCAAAAGTACCAATCGGCCCGCCCAATTCTGCCAATCTAGCCGCATATTCTGCTTGGGTCAAATAGGCAATAGATCCAATGACGATGATAGCCAGGAAACCTTCCAGTAACATGCCGCCGTAGGTGATAAATTTCCCGCTTCTTTCATTGTCCAGCTGTTTGGCAGTCGTACCTGAAGACACCAGGGAGTGAAATCCGGAAATAGCCCCGCAAGCAATGGTAATAAACAAGATGGGGAACAGATAACCAAGATTTTCATCATAAAAGCCAGTATAAGCGTCCATTTGAATAGCGGGAGCGGCAATAATGATACCCAGCACCGCACCAACCATCATCCCGTACAACAAGAAGGAGTTGAGATAGTCCCGGGGCTGCAAAAGGACCCACACAGGCAATACTGATGCCACATAGGCGTAAATGAGCAAGATCCAAACCCATGTGGTTGCACTTAAGTTCAGCGGATAGTTAATGCCGATCCATACAGAAGCCAGCATGGCAATCATACCGAAAATAGTAGCTACCACCAGGTTGACACGCAACTGGTTAACCACAAAACCAAACAGGATGGCCAGCCCCAAAAAGAGCATAGAAGCCGTAGCTGCTTGAGGGACCGCTACAAAGGTGTCAGCAACGAGGATAACAAATACACCAACAATTAAAATTAGAGCCGAAATAGAGAAAAGTAAGAATAGAATTTGGCCGCGGTTGCCAATATACTCTTTTATCACAGCACCAATCGATTGGGCTTTATGACGGATTGATGCTTGCAGTGAACTGTAATCATGCACTCCGCCGACAAAGATGCTTCCAATCACTACCCACAGCACGGCAGGCAACCAACCAAAGACCGCTGCTGTAATCGGCCCGACAATCGGTCCTCCCCCGGCGATGGAGGCATAATGGTGCCCTAAAAGAACAGGTTTTTTAGCCGGTACATAGTCCACACCATCATGCATGGTATGAGCAGGTGTGGGACGGTTGGGGTCTATACCCAGCTTGCGTTCCAGAAATTTGCCGTAAGTAAAGTAAGCAATGATAAAGATAACACCACAAATGAACATCAACGTGAGAAAGTTCACCTGTCTAAGCCTCCTCTGTCAATTGTTTTTTAAAAGGCTCAACAAACGATTCACCCTTCGGATGAATATGCACTTCCTTAGCTTTGAGATCCACAATGGCCATATAAATTTCAGCCCAACCATACCAGCCATATTTGATAAACCTCAATTTTCTAAAGCGCCTCACCTCCCTCACAAGATCACGAGTTACTGGCTGATCGGTCACCATCACACCTAGAAAAATGGTGGACATATGTTCCCGGTGCTCGGGAACATAGTGCTTTATATTCTTGATCAGCTCCTCTTTAAACATCTGAATAAAACCCGAAGTTAACGGTGCTTTACTGGCCGCAACAAAAACGCACTGCTGATTTTCAACTCCCCAAACTTTAATCGATTTGGTAATCAAATATCGTTCATCTCTGCGTTTATACAAGGCCATAAAGGCAAGTGGGATTTGTCCAAGGTCTTCATCCCGGTACACATCAAAAAAGTGGACAAACCGGTTAGCGATCTTTTGGATATAGTGCCGAATAGTCTGTTCGTTTACCGACATGTGCTTCATCCTCTCTGCGACAGTTAGAAAAGATCGACACCGTTTGCCACAATGATTGATTTAAAGGGGCCAATTCCCCATAGTTTGAGGTCTAATGTGTCTTTTTTCAGAAACTGTTCTATATGATATGGGACAAAGATACGCAAACCATCTACTTGAATTTCTTTAAAGCGCTGCAGGTCATCAGGCTCCCCCAAGTGGGCCGTCAGTTCCATTGGCCCGCCTCCACAACATCCTCGGGCTTTCAACAGTTGCACAGTTAATGTTTTTCCTTTGGCAGCCAGCCAGGTTTTGGCTTTATCCTCCAGCTGAACGTGGAGGGACATCTTTAAAGCCCCCTTTCGTTGTTCAATTTAAAATTGACCAGGTTCATCCTATCTTGCCAATTATCTGACTAAATTAACAAGACCAGGAGGAATAGGCGCTCCTAAGTAAGAGGTAATAATATTATATCAATTTCCGGACAAATGAAGTAGTGGGATGATTAACCTGCCTAATAAATATTTATGAAAGCGCTGTCATTTTCTATTACTATTATAACTTAGTTTAAAAAAACCTGCCACTGTACAGGTGGCAGGTTGCTTCCTAATCTTGTTTTTATAATCTTGTTTTTATAGAGGAGGGGGATTACATCATGCCGCCCATGTCCGGCATGCCAGGGTTTCCGTTTTTATCTTCTTCTTCAGGCTCATCAGCCACAATGGCCTCCGTGGTTAAGAACATAGCGGATACACTGGCTGCGTTTTGCAGAGCAGAACGGGTCACTTTAGCCGGGTCAACAATACCCGCTTCCAGCATGTTTACCCATTCGCCGGTAGCCGCGTTAAATCCGGTGCCTACCGGTTCTTTTTTCAGGCGCTCAACAATGACGGAACCTTCCAGACCGGCATTGTGGGCAATTTGACGTACAGGCTCTTCAAGGGCACGCAGCACAATGTTGACACCTGTTTTCTCGTCGCCTTCAACATCCAGCTTCTCAACAGCGGAAATCACGTTAACCAGTGCAGTACCACCACCGGAAACGATACCTTCTTCAACAGCAGCGCGAGTTGAGTTCAAAGCATCCTCGATGCGCAGCTTTTTCTCTTTCAATTCGGTTTCAGTGGCAGCACCCACTTTGATGACAGCCACACCGCCGGCCAATTTGGCTAAGCGCTCTTGTAATTTTTCTTTGTCAAACTCAGATGTAGTCTCTTCCAGTTGAGCACGAATTTGGTTGACGCGGCCGGCAATTTTGTCAGAGTCGCCATGGCCTTCAACAATGGTGGTGTGTTCTTTGGTCACAACCACTTTGCCAGCGCGGCCCAGTTGATCGATGCGGGCAGATTTCAGCTCTAAGCCGAGGTCTTCGGTGATCACTTGGCCACCCGTCAGGATAGCAATATCTTCAAGCATCGCCTTGCGACGGTCGCCGAAACCAGGTGCTTTAACAGCTACAGCGTTGAATGTTCCGCGCAGCTTGTTAACCACTAAGGTAGCCAGTGCTTCACCTTCAACATCTTCAGCGATGATCAACAGCGGCTTGCCTTGCTGGACGACTTGTTCCAGGATCGGCAATACCTCTTGAATGTTGGAGATTTTCTTATCGGTAATCAAGATATAGGGATTGTCAAGGACAGCTTCCATTTTGTCCGTATCAGTTACCATGTAAGGAGAAGCGTAACCGCGGTCGAATTGCATACCTTCAACCACTTCTAATTCAGTGACAAAACCTTTGGATTCCTCAACGGTGATCACACCGTCATTGCCCACTTTTTCCATTGCTTCTGCAATGAGTTGCCCAATCTCTTCGTCAGCAGCAGAAATGGCAGCGACTTGGGCAATGGAAGATTTGCCTTCAATCGGCTTGGAAATGTTTTTAATTTCTTCAACGGCAGCTTTGATGGCTTTTTCGATGCCTCGCTTCAGACCCATGGGGTTGGCACCGGCAGCCACGTTTTTCAATCCTTCACGGATCATGGCTTGGGCCAGAACAGTCGCAGTGGTTGTACCGTCACCAGCTACATCGTTGGTTTTGTTGGCCACTTCAGCAACCAGTTTGGCACCCATGTTTTCAAACGGGTCTTTCAATTCAATTTCTTTGGCAATGGTCACACCGTCATTGGTAATTAACGGGGAACCAAATTTCTTTTCCAGAACAACGTTGCGCCCTTTTGGTCCAAGGGTTACTTTCACTGCATCAGCCAATGTATCCACACCGCGCAGCATGGCACGACGAGCTGTTTCACTAAACTTAAGCTGTTTAGCCATCACTTCCGCCTCCTATTATGTAATATTATTTTTACTTAAAAAGTTTTAGACAACCATGGCCTGTATAACGCACACCAAGCTGATGTTAGCTTAAAATAGCCAGAATATCGCTCTCGCGCATAATCAGCAATTCTTTGTTATCAAATTTAACTTCCGTTCCGGCGTATTTGGAAAAGATAACACGATCGCCTTCTTTCACTTCTAAAGGAATGCGCTCACCGTTTTCAATCCGGCCACTGCCAACAGCAACCACTTTACCTTCTTGCGGCTTTTCTTTAGCCGTATCAGGAAGCACAATGCCGCTTGCTGTTGTTTCTTCTTTTTCAATGGGTTCAATAACCACACGATCGCCTAGTGGCTTCAACATTTCAAACGCCCTCCTTAATATTTGATTTTAATTGTTAGCACTCACCCAACACGAGTGCTAACACCTAATATATTAATCATTTTAGTTTGGTTTTGCAAGTCCCTTTTTCATCTGTTGTATGAAAAAGTTTTGCACTTTAATAGCATATAACTTTTACTCCTGATTTATTCTTTTTGCTGCCATCCGCCGGTATGTTAGCTGGGACAGCCATACGCTGATCTCATAGAGGATGATCAACGGCACAGTGACCAAAAGGTGGGAAAGGAGCTCAGGAGGCGTAATTAAGGCCGCAATGACAAACAGGGCAAAATAGGCGTACTTACGCATGCGTTTTAACAGCAACGGGGAAACCACACCCAACCGGGTGAGAAAGAGAACCAGTAGCGGCATTTGAAAGATGAAACCAAAGGGAACAACCAGCGTGAACATAAACTGAAAATAGTGGATCATACCGTACATCTCTTCCGCCCCAAGCCGGCTGGCAATCCCCGTCATAAACTGAATGACAAAAGGGAACAACCAATAATAACCGAACGCCAAGCCGGCAACAAACAGAACGGCAGCCCCTGGAATGTAGGCCAGGGTGATTTTACGTTCTTTCTCGGTTAAACCTGGGCTAACAAAGGCCCAGATTTGGTACAACGCAAATGGAAAGGTTATCACCAAACCAACGACGATGGAAAACAGGAAAAAAACCTTAAAGGCATCAGTTAAACCGATGACCACCCAGGGAATCTGAGCAGCCACCGGTTGTTTTTGCAGATACTGCACCACGTTATCGGCGAGGAAAAATCCCAATACCATGGACACAAGAAAAAGGATCAAAACATAGATGACCCTTTTTCTCAATTCACCGATATGTTCCATGACGCTCATATCATCGCTTTGCTTGTGCTTAATATTGGTTCTTTTGATATGTTTGGGTATGGAACGCTGTTCCTGCTCCATTTCTCTCTCCTCCGGCACCAGGCAGTTTAAACAATTGTTTAACGATCGTTTTTCTCTTCTGTTTGCTTCGGTTTATCCTCATCAACCAGGCCATTGGTGGCATTTTTAAATTCACGCAAGGTTTTTCCAAAGGCACGGCCCAATTCAGGCAGTTTGCTCGGCCCGAACAAGAGCAGTGCCACTAAAATAATTAAAATTAAACTGACAGGTCCGATAGTTGGCATTTGTTTATCCCTCCAATTTATCCAATCCTTCTTCCTTAGAAGGTGAAGGATAATGTTTTAAAAAGTAAATCAGGGTTTGTAATTCGATGGTCAGATCAATATGATGGATACGGATATGATCTGGCACATCAATTCTGGCAGGGGTAAAGTTAAGGATCCCTTTGATGCCAGCTTTGATCAGCAGGTTTACTGTCTCTTGAGCCACTTGGGCCGGCACCGTTAAAATGGCAATGGGGGTGTCAGCCAGGTCCCCTTCCTGGAGATTGTCCAAAGCATAAATGGGGATCCCGCCAATGGTTTGGCCAATCTTGTGCGGATCAACGTCGTAGGCTTTCATAATTTTGATGTTGTGGCTTTTTTGGAAATTATAGCGCAACAGGGCCGTACCCAGGTTACCAACCCCGATGAGCACCACGCCTGTTTTATTATCTTGTTCTAAGATTTTCCGAAAAAAGGACAATAAATACTCCACATTGTACCCATAACCTTTGCGGCCCAGCGCTCCAAAGTAGGAAAAATCCCGCCGGATGGTGGCTGCATCTATTTTAACAGCTTCGCTCAGTTCCGTCGATGAGATGCGCTGTTTTCCTGCCCTTTTAATATTTTCCAGCACCCGGTAATACAACGGCAGCCGCTTGGCTGTGGCTTGCGGAATCCGTTGCTCGCTCATCAGGCATTAACCCCTTCTTCACCACGCAAAATAGTCAAAGCGTTAGGCAATTGATCAATGATTGCTTCTAAACAGGTTTGAGCATCTTGCACAGCACCCGGAAGGTTAATAATGAGCGAGTTGCCGCGCGTACCGCAAATGGCGCGGGTAAACATGGCCAAGCGGGAGCTCTCCAGTGCTTTGCGCCGCATCTCTTCAGCCATGCCTGGAACGACGCGGTCAATCACCTGTCTGGTCGCTTCAGGGGTGACGTCATCCGGACTTAAGCCTGTTCCGCCCACAGTGACCAGCAAATCCACTTGGTGACGGTCGGTGATCTCAATCATATTTTCTTTCAGGGTTTCGATACAATCCGGCAAGACACGGTAGATGATAACATTGGCTTCCAGATGGTGGGTTAACACATCTTTTACCGCCGGCCCGCTGTTATCCACCCGCTCCCCCCGTGATGCTTTATTGCTCGCTACAACAATGGCCACTTTCCACATACTAACGTTCCTCCCTCTTGAAATCTCCGCTTTTGCCTCCTGTTTTTTTCAGGAGATAGGTGGGGCCAATCACCATGCCTTTGTCCAATGCTTTACACATATCATAAATGGTCAGGGCGGCCGCTTGTGCAGCTGTAAGTGCTTCCATTTCTACACCTGTTTTTCCTGTTGTTTTTACTTCCGCATAAATTTTAATCACAGCCTGTTTCCCTTCCCGTACCGGTTCAAAGCGAATGTCGATCCCTGTCAAGGGCAAAGGATGACACATGGGAATCCATTGGGGTGTATTTTTAGCGGCCATCACACCAGCCACTTGGGCAACGGCCAGTACATCCCCCTTTTTAACCTTCCCTTGTTCAATCTGATCCAAAACTTCACGGGGCATTTGAACCTGGCTGAAGGCCACAGCCGTCCGTTTGGTCTCTTGTTTATCAGAGACATCGACCATCCTGGCCCTCCCCTGTTCATTAAAATGGGTAAATGACGACATGGTTTATGTTGAGCCTCCTGTTTTAAGTGCCAAAATGTTGGTGAACAAATTTGTGCACGATTCCGTATTTATTGTACATCATTTCACATATCCTTGTCTTGCACCAAGCGGCTTCCCATTTAAAAAAATGGTGAACTTTTTTTGAACAATCAGGTGAGCTTGGGACTTTGGCTAGCCTTGAACAACACTTGTCCCTCAGGTACACTGAAAAAGAACTGGGGTGAAGAACATGCGAATTCTCGGCACACACCGTTTAACAAAGACCTATGCGGGAATACCGATTCTCACGGACGTCACCATAGACATACAAGCTAAGGACAGAATTGGCCTGGTAGGGCCCAATGGTGCAGGCAAATCAACCTTGCTTAAAATTTTAATTGGTGAGACCTCTTACGACAGTGGGGAGATTTACCATCCCAAAGATGTCACGGTTGGTTACCTGGCTCAAAATGCCGGACTTGTCTCCTCCCGTTCCATCTGGCAAGAGATGCTGAGTGTGTTTCAACATTTGATCGATGAGGAACGGCGTTTGCGGCATATGGAGCAGCTCATGTCCCAGGGAGAGGTTTACCAAGATCAGGAGCGATACCAGCAACTGCTTGAGGAGTATAGCAGGGCTCAGGATGCGTTTAAAGCCCAAGGGGGATATGAATACGAGGCCAAGATCCGCAATGTGCTGCACGGTTTGCGCTTTGCCCATAAAGATTATACAGCTCCCGTATCTGTCTTAAGTGGCGGAGAGAAAACACGGCTGGCCCTGGCCAAACTCCTGCTCCAAGAGCCGGATCTGATCATGTTAGATGAGCCGACCAACTATCTGGATCTGGATACCCTCTCCTGGCTGGAAAACTATTTGTCAGCTTACCCGGGGGCCATACTGATCGTCTCCCACGACCGCTATTTCCTAGATCGATTAGCCACAGTGATCTATGAATTGGACCACACCAAAATCACATGCTATCAAGGCAACTACTCCGCTTTTATCCAACAAAAAAGCGCCCGTCTTGAGCAGCAGTTGAAACAGTACCGCAGGCAACAACAAGAGATCGCCCGGGCTGAAGAATTTATCCAACGTAACATTGCCAGGGCTTCCACTTCCAAACGGGCCCAGTCCAAACGCAAGATGCTTGAAAAAATGGAAGTGGTTGAACGCCCCCGCACAGAGCACAAAACCGCCCTTTTCCGCTTTGAGGCGGGACGTCCCAGCGGGTATGACGTGCTCAAGGTGGAAGGCTTAAAGCTGGGTTATGATCAGCACCATGTGCTGGCCCAAAATATCTCCTTCTCAGTCTTTCGCGCTGACCGGATCGCGGTTGTGGGTCCTAATGGTATTGGCAAAACTACTTTGTTAAAAACAATTACAGGGCAGCTGCCCAGACTGTCCGGTACCATTCAGATCGGAGCGCATGTTAAGTTCGGGTATTTTGACCAGGAGCATGACAAGCTCCATCCTCACAAAACAGTACTGGCCGAAGTGTGGGATGACTATCCCCATCTCCAGGAACAAGAAGTGCGTTCCCTCTTGGGGCAATTTCTGTTTAGCGGGGAGGACGTAAACAAAACCGTTTCTGCTTTAAGCGGCGGAGAACGGGCCAGACTGGCTTTGGCCAAATTGATGCTGGAACAAGCCAACACACTCATCTTGGACGAGCCGACCAATCACTTGGACATCTACGCCAAAGAGGTGTTGGAGGAGGCCTTAGAGGCGTTTCCCGGAACCATTATATTCGTCTCTCATGACCGCTACTTCCTAAACCGGCTGGCCACTAAAGTGATACGGTTAACCGCCCGCGGAGCGGAGATGTACCTTGGCAATTACGATTATTATCTTGAAAAAAGAAAAGAACAAGCGGAAATCGAGGCACTTGGCCAACAAAAGGCCCTGGAACAATCCACCAAACCGGAGCAACACAATTATGAACTGGAGAAGGCCCGCCAGCGGGAATTAAGGAAGCTCAAGCGGCGCAAAGAACAATTGGAAGGGGAAATTAAACAAACGGAAGAGATGATTAAAACGTTGGAAGAGCAGCTTTACTCTCCTGATGTCTACCAAGATTACGAACAGGCTCAAGAGGTTCAGCGTCATATTGACGCCGCACGACAAACATTGGATCAGCTGCTGGAAGAGTGGGCAGAACTGGAGGAACAGCTGCACTGACGGATGGGACTATTCCCGGCACTTTAAAGCTAAGGACTAAAGGAAACGGGTAGCCGCATCATGCGTGCTACCCGTCTGTTTACTTTTCCAACGCCTGACGCACAGATTCAGGCAGTTGGAAGCAGCCTTGCAAAATTCCCTGATTGACATACTTGGCCTGTTTATCCCACTTAGCATCCAGCTGCTCCGGACGGTATGTTTTCGAGCCAAGCGTAAAACTCCATAATCCTCCCGGATAAGTGGGCACCACAGCCTGATAAACATGGACAACAGGAAAAAGCTGACCTATCCGCTCATAAGTTTGCTTCAAAATATTCATATGAAAGATAGGTGACTGACTCTGGCAGACCATGACACCGTCTGTTTGCAAAGCCCGGTGCACGTCACGGTAAAACTCGTAGGAGAAAAGTTGTTCAGCCGGTCCAATGGGATCAGAGGAATCCACAATGACCACATCGTACGTTTCTTGGCGATTTTTGATAAAGCTTGTCCCGTCTTCGTAGATAAAGTTAACGCGGGGATCGGACAAGTTGCCTGACACATCTGTTAAGTATTGCTTGGAGACTTTGACGACTAATTCATCAATTTCAACCATATCAATCTGTTCCACCTGAGGGTATTTACACACCTCTCGGGCCGCCCCGCAGTCACCTCCACCGATAATTAAGACCCGCTTAGGATGGGGATGGGTTAAAAGGGGAATGTGTGTGATCATCTCATTGTAAATATGGCCATCCCGGGATGTGGTTTGGACCACACCATCCAGAACGAGCGTCGGTCCAAAATCATATGTATCCACAATCATCACATGCTGAAACGGTGATTGTTCCGCATGGATGACTTCTTTGACCCGGTAGCTTAATTTCATATTTTCCCTTTCATCTTCCACCAGCCACAAGTGACCGTCTATTTCCTTCAACCATTCAAGTTGTGTAATCACCAGACACCCTCCCTCGATCAATGATACTTGTATACATGGATTATCAACACTGGCCTGTTAACTGTACCTCTCTTATCTTACCATGAACAGCCCCGCAGGTTAAGCCAGACCCGGGGGCGCAGAACCAGTACGTATGGAATGGCGGTTAAAGCGTAAAAAAATGAAGGGAAACGTCAGGAAAATGATGGTGGTTGCCGCCGCCACAACTCCGGAATCATTGACCATTAAAATGGTCATCGCACCGATAATCATAGTGCGAAAACCCGTCATCCACATGTGATGCTGGGCCATCTCCTCATAGTGTTTATATAACGGATTGCGGCGCAGCCGGAAGGAAACAAGTCCCATGACCATTAAGGCTGTGGTGAACAGTTTGCCCCATAAGGACACTTTGATCAACCGCCAATTCATCTCCAGTTTACGGGTGAGGATTTCCCCGATTGTTTGCAGATCCCCCTGTTGGGCTGCCTGTACAAAGGTGCCAATATGCGTGTGTTCGCCTTGCAAATGCAGGTGAATTAAACCAGCCAAGCACAGCACAACCAGTCCAAACACCGGTGTAAGGTAGCGCCAGCTGACCTTCAGCCGAAACAAGAAGAGCAAAGAGACAGCATAGGTTAATAATGCAGCAATGGTCGCCCCCGCATTGGTCCCTAAACGGGGTGCAGCCATACTGTAAATGATCAAGAGATAAAACACACTGATGAACATGACCAACATGCCCTTCACCCGCCGCCGATGCAGCCATCCTTGGCGGGACAACCACACACTGATTCCTGTCACGGCCAGGAGGGAACTGCCCAACAAGATACCGGCATATTCATTGCCCAACCCATAAAAGCGTGCTCCAATCAAGGGATCATACCCCAGAAAAGAACGTCTCATCCACACACTTCCGCGCCACAGATCAAACAGGATGACCAACGTATTGGTCAGGCCAATCAGCGTTAAAAACCACAAATTGCTGACTAGATGATACAAAACAAAACTGGTGACAAAGGCACTGCAAAACAGCAGCACAATCCATCGGTACGGCCCGATTACCTGAATGAGTGGGGTCAGCCACAAAAAGTAGATAGGTGATACCAACACCGTTCCGATCAACACCTGCACAATCCTGGCCCCCCAGTATTGTTTGGAAAACCACCAGTAACATGCCGTAGCAATGAGTAAAAATATCATCACCAGCAGGTAAACGCTAATAATGATTCGCCTTGTTCGATAAATGACGAACAAATATTGTAAGTCATCAAAGAAGGAGGCAAAGAAAGTTTGCCCCTCTTGTCCCGCTTGCTCTAACGTTTCCTGAAGAGAGATCACCTCTCCGTAAGCCCGGGAAGGAACAGATAAGCCATAATAGGCCAGCAAGGTTGGCAGAAAATCAACATTGGCCACTACACCAGTCTGTTTCGTCGTGGCGGAACTCAGAATGCCTCCTTGTTGACCGGGATGCCAGGTGAGAAAGGGAGCCAAAAGCTGTCCTCTCGCCTTGGCCTCCTTCGACACAGCCGGTGTCATCACCCAGATGGTGACCGAGCGATTCTGCTCAGCCAGCAGGTGCTGCACCGTGTTCACAAACCAGGTTTGCCACTCGCTTAGCCATTTTTCCTTGTAAATTTGGCTGAGGCGGGCAGTTCTTTTAAATTTGTCATAGGCTTGTTCAATTCGCCATAAATCTCCCAGTTCAACAATGGTTAGCGTACGGGGTTGACGGTTCCAGACAGTTTCAAGCTCTGCGGATAACTGGTCCCAATCCGTTCGCCAGTCTCCCGGCTCATAAGGAGCCGGTGTTAAGATGGTACTGCCAATGTGTCCCCGGGCTTCCCCCTTGCTGTTCATGATCAAAGTAGCCCCCATCCTTCTCATCATGTGGCGGGTATCACTGTTGCCCAGCGCAAAGGTGAACACTTGATGATTCTGGAGGGTTTCCCCCAAGTAACCCCAAGGGCGCTGATCGGCAGTCAACAAAAGACCCGAGCGTTTGGAGTGGAGCTCTCTTAACTTTTGCACCGGATGGATTATGGTCTCGCCGGGTAACTGATACCCATTCCACAAGGGGGGACCTTCGGCAAATTGGCCAGTGGACAGCGTAAACAGGTTATTGACCCAGTCAATTCGTCCAGCTGTGCGCATGGTCATGCCGGCCAACTGGATGTGGGATTGAATGTCTTCCGGCAAACCATCCATCCACTTTTTCACGTCTTCAAAGCCAAGTGCAGGAACCATGAGCACAACTAAGTGAGGTGAGGCCAGCATGTCAGTTCCTTTCTCGACAGACTGGGCATAAGCGTGAGAGCTCCCCAACCAGCCTGCCAACACCCCATAACACAAGATAAACAGCATAAGTACATAGCCAACTCTTCCCGTTAACCTGTTCCTCTCCAACATGACAATCTCCTTTTTCCACACATTTTTCCACAACAACTGGACTTAATGTTATCTTTTCACCTCCCGTCGAAATCATACCTGAGCCACAAAAGTCACAATCTGTCCACAAACTGTGGATAACTTTAACCACATCTGTGGACAAGCAGTTTTTGTCACCACTCTGTGTAGGGACAATTCTGAATACCAAGAGGTGAGGTGTGCGGCTGTCATCGTTCTCGTTTATAATAGTGTTAAAAAGGGGGAGTGAGGAGGACGATGATGAAATTAGTGGCTATTGATATGGACGGGACATTGTTAAACCATAAAGGACAAATAAGTGAAGAAAATGCATGCGCGCTGCGCAGAGCAGAACAGGAAGGTTTGCAAGTGATCATCGCCACCGGGCGGTCCTATACCAATGCCAAAGAGCTGTTGGCCGCAGCCGGTTTACATCCGCCGATCATTAGTGTCAATGGGGCGCTCTTGCACTCAGAGGCAGGAAAACTCATGGCTTGCCAACCGCTCCCTGGTACTGTGCTGAAACCTGTGTGGGCTAAGCTGGCCGCACAGGACATCTATCTCGAAGTTTATACAAACAGAGGGATCGTAACCAAAACCAAGAGCAGGACTATACTGGAGTCACAGTGGAGAAACTTCCGCTCTTCACTCCCCTCTCTTTCGGCTGATCAGTTTTACACCTTTCTTGATCACCATCTGGCCCAGACCACACAAGTCAAAGACCAGGAATTACAGAAGATGCTCACCTATAAAGAGCTGGAAGTGTATAAACTGCTGCTGTATTCCTTTGATCAGCAACAATTAAAAGAACTGAAACAGGAGCTTAATGAGATCAGCGGGCTTAACGTCACCTCATCAGACCGTTACAATTTAGAACTGACCAGCCATGAGGCAACCAAAGGGAAAGCCTTAAAAAAAGCAGCCCATCTCTTGCGCATCCCGCTGAGTGAGGTGGTAGCAATCGGAGATAACCTAAACGACGTTTCCATGCTGCAAATCGCTGGGTTTAGCGTCGCCATGGGCAATGCTGAGGAAGAAGTAAAACAAATATGTGATTTTATCACGCTGACCAATGACCAGCATGGGGTAGCTCATGTCGTTTACGGTTTACTGGACGGTCAACTCCCTCACGGCGGCCAAGCAAAACAAAACGCCTAGCACTTGGCCAGGCGATTTGTAACCTTCTGTACTTGTACTTGGGCGTTGTTGTACTCTAACGTCGCCTTTCAGCTGACCTTATGTAGAGCCCAGCATCAAGCCGGGACTGGCATTAAGGTCCATGTACTCCCGGTTTCCTTTAAGAAACTCAATGTAACCTGCAGCGGCAATCATCGCTGCATTATCGGTACACAGATAAGCAGGAGGTATGACCAACGGAAACCCCTCTTGGGCACATGCTGCGGTCATTCTCTCCCGCAAGCGGCTGTTACAGGCGACGCCTCCAGCTAATAATACCTGCTTGGCGCCATACGCTTGGGCCGCCTTCATGGTTTTGGTAACAAGCACATCCACAACGCTTTCCTGGAAGCTGGCAGCCACGTCCGGTTTCTGAATGGCTTCTCCTTTCTGGCTGGCTTGGTTCAGATAGTTAAGCACAGCTGATTTTAAACCGCTGAAGCTAAAGTCATAGGAACCCGCCTCCAACCAGGCCCGCGGAAAGTTGATGGTGTCTTTCCCCTTTTTTGACATACGGTCGATGTGCGGCCCCCCTGGATAGGGAAGATCCAGTGCCCGGGCCACTTTGTCATAAGCTTCACCAGCTGCATCATCCCGTGTCTCACCCAAAATCTGATACTCTCCGTGTTTTTCCATTAAGATCAGTTCCGTATGTCCCCCAGATACAACCAGGGTCACATTGGGAAATTGAAACTCTGTCACCAAGCGGTTAGCATAGATGTGACCTGCGATGTGGTGGACACCCACCAAGGGCAGCTGATGGGCAAAGGCCATCGCTTTGGCTGCAGATACACCGACCAAGAGGGCGCCTACCAGTCCGGGTCCTTTCGTAACGGCAATGGCAGACAATTGAGCGGCAGAGACATTGGCTTTTTTTAAAGCTTCCTCAATCACCAATGTGATATGCTCTACATGCCGGCGTGAAGCCACTTCGGGGACTACGCCACCGAACCGCTTATGAATATCCATTTGCGAGGCCACTTCATTGGCCAAAAGCTCACGCCCGTTCTTCACCACGGCTGCAGCCGTTTCATCACAGCTGGTCTCAATCCCCAAAATGATGACCGGCTCTTCTTGACCATGTGCCAATCCGCTTGTCTCATTGCTTCTGCTGAAGTCCATCGCTTTCACCTTTTCCTACACCTTTTTCTAACCAGTCATCTGCCAAGCATGGTTCAAGGTCCGCCCACATAATCAGCGCATCTTCTTGGTTATCGGTATAGTAGCCTTTGCGCCGGCCGGTTGTCTCAAAACCCAGTTTACGGTACAAGTTTTGGGCCACCTGATTGGACACCCTCACTTCCAGTGTCATTTTTAGCGCCCCTTTTAAACGGGCCAAAAGCATGATACTGCGCAACAAGCGTTCTCCCACTTTTTGACCGCGGAAATCGGGATGAACGGCAATATTGGTAATATGAGCCTCATCCGCAATGACCCACACCCCGCAGTAACCGGCCACTCCCTTGCTGGTTTCGGCCACCAAATAGTAGGCAAACCGGTTGTTTATCAATTCGTTGTGAAAAGCCTCTTGTGTCCACGGGGTGGTAAATGAGCTCTTTTCCACTTCGAGAACTTGTTTAATATCCTCCAAGTCCATTAAACGGATCTGGATTTCTGTACCGGCCATACACTGTCCCCTTCCCACAGCCTTAACAAGCCTGCAGTCTTTTCAACCTGGCAGCTATAAGTTCCACCCGGACAGGTTAACACGATTCTTGTTTCTCCAGCCATTTCTTTTCGGCTTCAGCCAATTGCAGATATTGTGGGGCAAACGCATGAACATTCCCTGATGCCTTTTCCCTGTAATGCCAGGCCAGCTCGGCCAATGATCGTCCCCTGGCAAAGTTGTCGGTTCGGGCAGCAAAACCGGCTTGTGTCCCCAGCTGCTCTCTTATGGCATCACGGTGAACCCCCACACCTTCCCCGATAAACAGTAAAGGACCTTCCCCTATGGCCATGATCTCCTTTAAAAACACGCCCAGAGGCTGAATACGGTCATGAACAACAGGTGTCACCAAACCGCCTTCACTTTTGTATACACCGCCATACACATGTTCCCTTCTGGCATCAAACACGGGGATGATGAAACCCTTAAAGTCGGCCCTGTTTTGAGCAACGGCCTGTAAGCTGGATAAACCTAATATAGGCCGCTCCAAACTCCAGGCCAGGGTTTTGGCTGTGGTGACGCCGATGCGCACACCCGTGTACGAACCCGGGCCATGGGCGACAGCGACAAGATCCAGAGCGGAAGGTTTTAGGTCCAGTCCAGCCAGCAGCTGTTCAATGGCCGGCATCAGGCGCAAAGAATGATTTTTTTGCACATAGGTGTTAAACTCTCCCAGCAGGCGTCCATTGTCCGTCACACCAATGGCCAAGGCCCAGGTTGATGTATCTATGGCTAATATCTTCATGCCAACACCTCTTTAACCAGCTTGACAAAACGTTCTCCGTGCGGAAGCAAATAAATGTTCCGCTCCGTTTCCCCGCGCTTTTCGATACGGATGTGTAAGCGCGCCTCAGGCAGATAAGGCGCAATCCGTTCAGGCCATTCGATCACCGTCACACCGTCTCCATAAATATACTCCTCAAAACCAACATCTTCCGTTTCATCTTCCAAACGGTAGGCATCTATATGATAAAGGGGGAATTGGCTCCCCTGATATTCTTTAATAATGGTAAACGTGGGACTGTTGACCTTCCGCGTAATCCCCAAACCACGGGCCAGACCTTGCACAAAGCTGGTTTTACCTGCCCCTAAATCTCCGCTGAGCGTAATCACTTCGCCCCCGGTAAGCTTATCAGCCAATGCTTCGGCCAACGCTTGAGTATGCCCGACAGAATGACTGTAAACTACGTGTTCGTATGTTTGCATCACTTAATCCCTCTTTTGCCTGAAATGATTATACCCGGCAGGGGCCAAACATTTTTTGGTTTTATCCGTTTCCAGCCACACCCGTCCTGTCCCCTCTGATGTATAACCAATGGGGTAAAAAGCAAAACCTTGGTCTCTAAACGCCTGACGGATCCGCCCCACAACCTCAGCCTGTGCTGTGCCCACCAGGACGAAATCTTCCCCGCCGCCAAGTACCCATGTATACGGGTCTACACCACGCTGCCGGGCATAGCTGAGCAAGACGTCACTGACAGGCAACTGTTCTTTCCGAATCACCACATCAACTCCGCTGGCTGCAGCTATCTCATTGGCTTCACTGGCCAGACCATCGCTGACATCGTTGAGGGAAATAGTGTGCGCTTTGGCAAAACGGGCCAGTATACGCCCCTGATCCACATGGGGGAGCGGCTGCTGGTGGGCATCTAAGAGCAGCTGCCATACTTTTTGTTCCCGATCAGCGGTGTATCCGTGCAGCAGCAGATCCAGCCCCGCTGCTGCATGGCCCAGCGGACCGGTGACAAACACAACATGTCCGGCTTGGGCTTGTGAACGAAGGAGGCGGACCTCTTCTTCCACCTCCCCGATGGCGGTAATGGTGATCACCAAGTGATCAGGGGTGGAAACGGTGTCCCCTCCGAGCAGGTCCACTTTAAACCGGTCCGCCAGCGCCTGCATACCTTTATAGATGTCCAGCAGCTCCGTATATGTCCAATCCTGAGGAATGGCAATGGATATAATGAAATAAGCGGGTTTTCCTCCCATGGCAGCAATATCACTTAAATTGGCAGCCAGCGCTTTATAACCGATTTGCCAGCAAGACATGGTTTCCCGTTTAAAATGAACGCCTTCCACCATCGTGTCCACTGTGACCACTTGCCCCATACCTTTTCCGGGGCTGTAGACAGCGGCATCGTCCCCTACTGGAACAAGCGTTTGACCAGCCCGGTAGTTCCGGAAAAGAGAGGAAACATCCCTGATAAAGGCAAATTCATTATCTAGCTTTTGTTGATCTCCCACATCTATTCCCCCAGCCCGACAGATGCTTACTCTTTGATTATATCCCATCTAACGGTTACAATAAAAGCGAAGGGACACGAGGAGGTGGCCTATGATGAAGTTGCATGTGACTAAAGCAGCCTTGGCTGAATTGCAAGATTACGCCATTCCAGAAGGAAAAGGGTTGCGTATTGATGCACAAATAACCGGTGGCTGAAGCTGCACGGTGGATATACAGCTGGCTCTGGATGAGCCCAGACCCAATGATAAAATAATCAATATTGATCATCTTACCTTTTTTATTGACCGTTTCACCCAGCGTTATGTTGGGGAATCACTCACGCTTGATTTTGATCCGGCACAAGGTTTTCGTTTGTCTAGCCCCGAAGAAATTCTGTGCCAAGGCATCACGATTTATTAAAAGGTTTTGTTCCCTGCTTTGAACATATGATAGAACACCATTTATCAGCAAGGGCTGTCTCAAAGCGTTTGAGACAGCCCTTGTATGTACTCGTCATTTAAACATAAAAATGGAGCGGGTGACGGGAATCGAACCCGCGCTGCCAGCTTGGGAAGCTGGAGTTCTACCACTGAACTACACCCGCTCGCTCACATGGTCGGGAAGACAGGATTGTGAACCTGCGACCCCTGGTCCCAAACCAGGTGCTCTACCAAGCTGAGCCACTTCCCGAGTGATTTCATAGTTTGCTAGTGACAACTGCGTATCCAAATATAGCACAGATGACCGGGAAAGTCAATTCTATCATTTTTACCTCTCGAAGTATATTCCTTCACAGATTCGTCAATGCTGGTTAATAGCCAACAGCCTTAGTCCATGGCTGCTGGGCCAAAATCTTGCAATCTTCGAGAGGAGGGATAGCGTGCGCAGGACGTTGCTGATCCTCACAGTTCTGGCAGTGATCCTTGTTGTGCCGGGTCTTGCCAGCGCTTACACCATTAAGCCTGGTGATACATTGAGTGAACTGGCTCAAAAGTTGGGATTAGGTGTGGATGATATCCTTAAGCTCAACCCTGAAATTAAGGATCCCGATCTCATTTATGCCGGCGATTCTCTTAATCTACCGGATGGAGAGTCTGAAGCTAAACAAACGAAGAAGAGTGGTAACAAGTCACACAACATTACTGCTAAAGAAAAGGACTTGTTAGCCAGGATCGTTCATGCCGAAGCAAAAGGTGAACCTTTCGCCGGTAAGGTCGCCGTTGCACATGTTGTGTTGAATCGGGTGGAGCACGATGCCTTTCCAGATACGATCACCGAAGTCATTTTCCAGCCCAGACAGTTCCAGCCTGTTGCTAACGGCGCCATTAACCAGTCACCCGACACAGAATCAGTCAGAGCTGTTGAGGAAGCACTAAAAACCCGTGGCAGCAGTAAGGGGTCTTTATATTTCTACAATCCCCAGACTGCCACAAATTCGTGGGTTTTCTCACGCGAGACAGTCAAAGTGATAGGTAACCATGTATTTGCCAGATAGTTTACAGAAATAATAGTCTTTGAAATTGTGCTGATTAAATATTCCACTTCTTTGTTCCGGCATGCCCGTCCCTTCTAGCTGGGAACAGGCAGAGAAACAAAGAAGTGGATCTTTGTGCGCTGATGATGAACCTCTGCTAATGGTGCAAAGGAGGCGCTTCATTTTCTAAGCGCATCTGATCATTGTTTAAGGTCACATGCAGAATGCCCTGCTCAGTGACCGAGGCAAAAAAAATGTCATCGACATCCCTTATGTTTAGGTTTGATAATTGCCTATTCAACCACTCCTCATCCAGTCCCAGTTTATCCAACACATCATGATATGTCTTCCCTTCTACGATAACAGGATAAGCAATGCCCGGTGAGGCTTTGGCGATCCCCATATCTTCAATGGTGACATTGGCTTTGGTCGGTTTTCTATGCACGGTCAACCGGCCGTTAGGCTCAATCAAAGCCAGCTCCACATCATTAATGTCAAAAACATCTTTTTCCCTGAGCATTTGCAACACATTATCGATGGAGTAACGGATCCTGTGCATGTTATCCACCAACAATTGACCGTTGTATACAACCGGAGTGGGTTCAAAGGTGAGCCAACGCCCCACCTTTCTGTTCGATATTTTCCACTTGGCTACTATCACTTGAAACAAACCAATTGCCAAAACAGCTACAGCTGTGTGGATGTGCTTAATGTCGATATCAGCAATATCTGCCCCAACAACCGCACCCAAAGTAATAATGATAAGGAAATCAAAAACGGGCAATTCTCCAATGGAACGTTTACCCATCAAGAGCGTGATGATGAGTAACAGGGGTATAATGGTGATGATGCGTCCCAAAAGAATCAAGAGTTCCTTAACAAGTTCCATGACCATGCTCCATCCTTTTTACCCCTATTTTTTACCACAAGTCCTAGCTTATTCCCTTTAGCCATATATTATTGTTTTATTTTCATAAAATCAGTCGAGATACAACCGATAACCCTCTTCATGACCATTTATAGCGTTGATATCCACATGGGAAACCGCTGGCACTCCCTCAATGGGAATCCTGTACATTAATACTTCACGACCTTTCCCTCCAAAATCGACGATCAACCTGGGTTCTCCGGCCACCCTTAGGTAGGGATTCAGCTTCTTCACGGCCTCCTGTGGAGACAAAAGAGGATTAGTGGACAGGTCATCGTTAAATGTAAAATAGAATGGGGCCGCATGGAAAGAGACCAGTTTGCCCTGATCTAAATCAAATTCAAATTCCACACCGCGTGTCAGGACAGGTATTCCGTTATATTCGGGAACAAAAGTTAACAAAAGTAATGTACGTTTTTCACCGTCAACCCAATACCAGTTCTGCCGTTTATCAATACGCTCCAGGACAAACGTTTCCGGACGCCAGGCCTCAAGCAACTTATGGGCAAAGTCGATCGCTAGTTGTTCGGTTGCGATTGGTTCACCGGGCATCAACTTCAGCTTTCTATCTGACAGCAACGGCAAGCTGATCAAATGCCCTCCGTTCCGGCTCACTTCTGCACAGCGAGGCCCTCCATGATCCGCGTGATGTTTTCTCTTTGAAGCTCTGTCACTTCATCACCACCAAGTTCAGAGCGTAAATAAGTCAAATAGTTACTTGTCTGTTGTAAAAAGTCCTCATAGGAAGCCATATTCAGGGAAGCAACGCTAAGCTGCCGATTTACCCTCGGGTCCCACAAGCTTTGGTGTAAAATCCACATTTCTCGATTGGCGTGATATAGATGGTCCATTCTTTTGTCTGCCGAGGTGGTGACCAACAGTCCAGCCAATTCGTACTCTAACCTGCTGGCACTCCAATAAAACGCCTAATCCCCATATAAGATTTTTGTTTGAAAGTTTCAACTTCAAATGAGCTCCCCCAGCGTATAGCTTATATAACAAACTTTTACATATTCTATCATATGCCGGATAGGAACACTAACTTACAAGCATACACTCAATTGCAAAGGGACTAGGACTTGAGCAGCGCTTCTTTTGCTGAACGAGATAACTGTTTAATCTCATACTCACGCTTTAGTGCCCAGCTTTTGCTCTCACCTTGTTCATAATAGACCAGTTCAACAGGTAGTCGACTGCGTGTGTATTTGGACGCTTTTCCCTCTCGATGGGCACGAAGCCGCCGGGACAAATCGTTTGTATAGCCGGTATACAAACTGCCGTCCCTGCAACGTAGAATATAGACACAATAGCAACCAGGCATACTTTTCCTCCTGTTTTATTCTCTTTTCTAAAACCTGATGTGGTGCTCTCTGTGAATAAACAAAAAATCCCTTGCTACACAAGGGATAGAGCGATTATTATGTATGGTGCGGTCGGTGGGATTTGAACCCACACGCCCAATGGGCACTGCCCCCTCAAGACAGCGTGTCTGCCAGTTCCACCACGACCGCAAATTGGCACAATATAAGCACAATATAAGATTAAAATAATAAGAATTTAAAGTGGCTGGGCCGGCTGGATTCGAACCAGCGCATCACGGGGCCAAAACCCGTTGCCTTACCGCTTGGCTACGGCCCAATGTGAATGGCGGAGCTGACGGGATTCGAACCCGCGATCTCCTGCGTGACAGGCAGGCATGTTAGGCCTCTACACCACAGCTCCGCTTTAGATGGTGACCCGTAGGGGATTCGAACCCCTGAATGCCGGCGTGAAAGGCCGGTGTGTTAAGCCACTTCACCAACGGGCCATAAGATGATTGCTAACACGCGTAAATAATGGCGGAGAAAGAGGGATTCGAACCCTCGCGCGGCTGTTAGCCGCCTACTCCCTTAGCAGGGGAGCCCCTTCAGCCAACTTGGGTATTTCTCCGCAAATGGCTCCGCAGGTAGGATTCGAACCTACGACCAACCGGTTAACAGCCGGTTGCTCTACCACTGAGCTACTGCGGAATATATTGTCATGTGTGATGGGAACATTTGATATAATACAATTTCTTGGCCAAAAATGCAAGTCCTTTTCCTAAAAAAATGACTGGAAAAATTAAGTGAACCGTGTCCGCCAGTGACGCATATACTGCTATCACCATAACTATCATGCTAACTTGTCCGTATCACACAATTTTAACAAGATGGTAAACATCCTGGTCATAATGCTCATCAGGTCGAGCTTGTGCGGAGGTGCTCCTTATGCCCAGATGGTTACAGAACCAACTGCAGCGTGCCTTTTATGAAAAGGATCTATATCAAATCCGCTTGTTAAACGAATGCTGGTACTTATATTATACCCGTCTTCAGGGCAAATTCAGGCCTCGTCACTTTGGTTAGACCAGCCGCCATGAGATCTTTTTGTGTAAAATACGGGCTCGCCAACTCATGTACCGATCCAGTGGACATGGTTGGCGGCGTGTTTGACAAGCTCTTTCTCTTTAAATGACCTCTTGATCCTCAGGGGAAATCATGGTTAAGCCCACTCGCTCCCGTTCCAAGTCAACTTCTTTGACCCACACAGTGACAATGTCACCCACGGCCACCACATCAAGGGGATGGCGGACATATTGCCTACTTAATTGGGAAATGTGCACCAAACCATCATTCTTGAGCCCGATGTCCACAAAGGCCCCAAAATCAACCACATTACGAACCGTGCCTTCCAGCTTCAACCCTGCTTGAAGGTCTTCAATCTTCAAGATATCTTTCATTAATAACGGCTGGGCCAGCTCATCGCGGGGGTCCCGGCGGGGTTTTTGCAATGCTTCAACAATATCTGTCAGAGTGGGAATCCCTATGTTAAGCCGTGCTGCCCAGTCTGTTATCTCCACATCCTGCAGGGCTTCAATGACCTGGCGGGAACCTATCTCTTGCTTTTCAAAGCCCAATTGGGATAAAAAACGTTCTGCCTCGGCATAGGATTCAGGGTGAATGGGGGTTTGGTCAAAGGGATCATCCCCTTCAAAAATCCGTAAAAACCCAACAGCCTGTTCATATGTTTTGGCTCCCAGTCGGGGAACGTCCAGCAATTGCCGGCGGTGGGTCAGCCGTCCATGCTGTTCCCTGTACTTGACAATTTCCTTGGCTACTGATTTGTTCAGCCCTGACACGTACTGCAACAGAGAAACAGAGGCCGTATTCACATCAACGCCTACCTGATTGACCACCGTTTCTACAACAAAGGATAAACTCTCACTCAGTCTGCTCTGGGAGACATCATGCTGATACTGTCCCACACCAATCGATTTGGGATCGATTTTGACCAATTCGGCCAACGGATCCTGCAGACGCCGGGCAATAGAGATGGCGCTTCGCTCAGCCACGTCAAGATCAGGAAACTCTTCTTTCGCCAAGGGAGAGGCAGAATATACACTGGCTCCAGCCTCATTAATGATAATATAGGCTAGCTCCCGTCCAGCCTCTTGTATCACTTGAGCCACAAACTGCTCTGTTTCCCTTGATGCTGTGCCATTGCCAATGGCCACAATGTCAACCTGATGTTTGTCTACCAAAGCCAGCATTTTCTGCTTGGCCTCATCCACTTTATTGTGAGGCGGGACAGGGTAAATCACATCAATGGCCAACACTTTCCCTGTAGCATCAACCACGGCCAATTTACAGCCCGTACGGTAGGCGGGGTCAATGCCCAGTACTGTTTTACCACGAACCGGAGGCTGAAGCAGCAGAGCGCGGAGATTTTTGGCAAAAATGTGGATCGTCTGCTCTTCAGCCTGCTCGGTTAATTCCCGGCGGATCTCCCGTTCAATAGCCGGAGCAATTAAGCGTTTATAACTGTCGGTTATGGCCAGATGTATGTATGTTGCAGCAGGGGAATGTTCATCTTTAACCCAGCGCTTCCTGAGATAGCGCTCGATGGCCTCCGTCTCAACCTCAAGCTTAACTTTGATAACCTCTTCTTTCTCAGCCCGGTTGATGGCCAACACCCGATGGGAAACCACCTGTGAAATTTTACTTTGATAGTCATAATAGATGCGGTACACCTGCTTTGGATCATTGTCTTGGCTCTTTAACTCAGTGATCAGCTGGCCTTTGGAAAAAGTATAATCCCGGATCCATTGTCTCGCCTCTGCCTCATCGGCAATCCACTCGGCAATAATATCCATCGCCCCTTGCAGGACGTCTTCCACTGTGTGAAGTTCATGTTCAGAAGAAAGATAGCCTTTCGCTTCCTGCTCCGGACTTTCAGGGTGACAGTTAACCAGCCACTCAGCCAAGGGTTCCAACCCTTTTTCCTTGGCGATCGTGGCTCTGGTTCTGCGCTTGGGACGAAAGGGGCGGTAATAATCTTCCACTTCTTGCAATTTCTCAGCTTGCAAAATGTTGTGTTTCAAGTCCTCGGTCAACTTGCCTTGTTCAGCAATGAGGCGCAGTACTTCTTCCTTGCGCTGCCACAAGTTCTGAAGATAGTGGAATCGTTCCTCAATGGCCCGAATTTGTTCTTCATTTAATCCACCGGTCACTTCCTTCCGGTAACGGGCCACAAAAGGCACGGTATTCCCTTCTTGCAAAAGTGCTATTGTTTTTTTAACCGCTCCGCTTGGAATACCTAATTCCTGGTGTATCGTGGTCATCATTTTTTCCTGTATCATCCACTGTTCTTGTTGCTGTACGTCTGTCATCCATCCACACTCCCAGCTTGTTTGACTCAAGACACCTGTTTTTTCATCATTTCCCTTAATTTATGGAGTGCCCGTCTTTGTAAACGGGACACATGCATCTGGGAAATATTGAGCCGTTCTCCGGTCTCCTTCTGACTTAAACCCTCAAAAAATGTAAGCCTGATAACCTGCTGCTCTCGGTCAGATAAGGCAGGCAGCAATTTTTCCAGCAACATGCGTCTGTTGACCTGTTCATAACCCTGTTCTGTTTCACCCACCAGATCAAGCAGCGTCACTTTACTGCCATCATAGTCCACTTCAAACTCATTATCCATGGACAAAGCTTGGTAACTGCGGGTGATCTCCAGGGTTTCCAACACTTCTTCCACCGAGGCTTCCACCCGCTCTGCGATTTCATCAATCTTAGGAGAGCGGCCAAGCTCACTGGTTAAATCATCAATGGTCTTTTTAATTTTGGGTGACAGTTCCTTAATCCGTCGGGGAACATGAACACTCCACGTTTTGTCTCGGATATACCGCTTGATCTCTCCCACGATAGTAGAAACGGCGAAACTTTCAAAAGTCCACCCGTGGGAAGCATCATAGCGGGACAAAGCCGCTAGAAGGCCGATCATCCCCACCTGGACCAAATCATCGTATACTTGGTCATTGCTGGCAAACTTGCGGGCCAATGATTGAACAAGGGGTTCAAAATAGAGCACCAGCCTGGTCTTTATGTCTTCGTCCGGTTTCTTTTGGAAAGCATTAATCAGACGGTAAATGTCATCTTTGTTATGAAGATGACGCTTGGATTGGACGGTCATTGGATGCCACCTCTTTAAATTTGGTCATTTGGATCATGATTCCGTCCTTACTCTGGATCTCCACGCGATCCATCAATGTCTCGATTAAATAAAGGCCTAACCCTCCCTCATACAACTTTTGAATATCTGTTTCTTGGTTGATTGGACCGGAATGACGCTTGATCCGGTTGATATCGAAACTTTGACCGTGATCAATCACCATAATCTCCAAGCGGTTGGGATAAGACAAGCATTTAACCTGAATGGTACCCTCCTGCTCCTGATAAGCATGGGTGACAGCATTGGTACAGGCCTCAGCCACAGCCACCTTCATATCTTCAATCTCATCAAACGAGAAGCCCAAACGACTGGCCAGACCGGAAATCAGCAAACGAACTACGCCCACATATTCGGGTTTTGCTGGAATATTCAGTTCCACCACATCATTTGCTTGCATCGTCATGATCCTCCCTATTTGATATCCACCGTTCCCCGATCCAGGTGAGAAACTTCCTTTTTCTTTAATCATAACTGTCCGCTGGCCATTTTGCACGTTTTAACTTTTTCTTATTTATTCGGCCAAAAATAAAAAGCCCTGTTCATCGTAAACGGGCTTTTTTCATGCGGATTCCTTTCTTCAATTGTTAACTTGCCAGAAAACCGGGCAAATGCTGCAAAAATTAGAAATCAATTAACCCTAGGCTGATCTGCAGTGCATCATCGACTCGCGCCATCATTTCCTCGTCAAGGTGCGTAATTTTATCTGTCAGCCGCTGTTTATCAATGGTCCGTATTTGCTCCAGCAGAATAACGGAATCCTTTTCAAATCCGTACAATTTAGCATCAATTTCCACGTGTGTCGGCAGCTTCGCTTTTTGGATTTGGGCTGTAATGGCGGCGACAATCACAGTGGGGCTAAAGCGGTTGCCAATGTCATTTTGAATGACCAGCACGGGGCGTACGCCACCTTGTTCTGAACCTACAACAGGTGACAGATCCGCAAAAAAAACATCGCCTCGTTTAACGATCAAATGCTACACCCCGCTTACTAAGCGGTCTAAGGTGTGATCTGCCTCTTCCTCAGCAAGAAAGGCTTCTGAGGCCATATTCAGATTAATGTTGGCCATTTCCATATACCCTTTTTTCATGGTCTCCCGCAGCATGCGTTTTTTCCGCTCGCGGAGGTAGAATTTCATGGCTTGGCGAATCAGTTCACTGCGGTTGGACTGCTCTTTCTTGGCCACCCCATCCACTTCTTTCAGCAAGTTCTGGGGAAGGGTAATCATAATCCGCTTTGTTTTGGAATTAGACACGATCAACGCACCTCCAACAATTGCCGTACAACCAATATTATGTCACGTATCGTTTAAATATACTACCATTATGCAGAGAAACAAAGGAATTTATACGTGAGTCCTTCTTCCTTTATAGATTCTAACACGGGTGCAAAACGTCCTGCAACACATAATTTCTAGACCTCATTTCGTTTCCGGCTGATGAGATCCTGCACTTCCGGTTTGACGCCCACATGGACCCTGGGCACCCGTTTGGTAATCTGGCAGGGGATTTCATAGTTAATGGTCCCAATCAGCCCGGCCAATTCATCAACACTGACCTCTTGTCCTCCTTGCCTGCCGATCAGCGTCACTTGTTGATGGCGGCTGTAAGGACGGTCCAGCTTAATCATCATTTGATCCATACATACCCTCCCAACAACAGGGTAGCGCCGGCCATTAATCAGCACATGGGCCCGGTTGGATAAGAGCCGGCTGTAACCATCGGCATAACCGATAGGAATGGTGCCAATCCATTCCTCCTTCTGGGCCCGATAAGTACAGCCGTAGCTGATGCCGTGGCCGGCAGTCACCCGCTTCACCTGGCTCAATTTGGAGTGCAGGGAAAAAGCAGGCTCGAGATCAAAGGGCAGCAGTTCTGCCATCCAGGCGGACGGCAATAAGCCATACATGCTGATCCCCAAGCGGACAAGCGTGGCATGCCGTCCCATGGTTTGCCGGATCAGCCCGGCACTGTTAGCCAGATGAATACTGTCAGGCTGGATGCCGCTGGCCAGAATCTGGTCCACCATGTAATCAAAAGTCGCCAGTTGCTGGCGTAAATAGGTGTCGTCCCGCTCATCAGCGGTAGCTAAATGGGAATAAACACCCGTCCACTTCAGCACTTGGCTGGCGGGGTCAGAAGAGCTCCATTGGAGGTACTTACTAATCACCTGTTCAAGCTCTTGCTGGGAGCAGATGCCCAGCCGGCCCATGCCGGTGTCCAGCTTCAGATGAAACTGAAGCGGCGGTTCATCGGGGTGAACATGTGCCGCCATGTCCTTAAAATAAGCGTGATCCGGCACCGTGATATGCAGCTGGTGCCGCTGGGCCAAGGGCAAGTACGTGGGGAGCACATAACCCAGCACCAATATAGGGGCGCGGATACCTGCCTGGCGCAATTCAATGCCTTCTTCCAAGAGGGCCACTGCCAGCCAATCGGCTCCAGCTCTAAGGGCCGTTTTGGCCGCAGGAACAGCCCCATGACCGTAACCGTCTGCCTTTACCGTGGCCATAAGCTGTTTATCTTTGGACAGGTACGTTTTAAACCGGGCTACATTATTAAAAATGGCGTCTAAATTAATTTCAGCCCATGTCTGCCGGTAAAACATCTTGTTTCACTCTCTTTATCTTTTTTTCTCCATCATCCTTTCTCAATCATACCATGACAACAAAAAAAGAAGAATAGGAGATCAATGCCTATTCTTCCCTGCGGACAAAACTGACCCGGTCTATGTGAAGGCCCCTTGTCTCTCCAGTTGCTTATTTATCCGCTTGCCCCACCATGGATTGGGCAACAGCCACCATTTCTTCTTTAGGCAGATCACCGGTTAACCAGAAATCGACACCGTCATAGGTCCAGATTAAGCTTTTGTCAGTCATCACACCAACGGCAAAGCCAAGGTCAACAGGCTCACCCTGGGGAATATGCACCATTTTGGCCTCGGCGTGCTGCTGAATAATGGTGAAATGATAATCTCCGGCGTAACGCAGCACCACTTTCGCTTCACCGTCTTGGTTGACCTCTTCTTCTTCAACCAGTTCCACGTTGGGTGGTTCATAAGCCGGGTAGAAGGTGCCTAAGCTTCTCTTTTCTTCTGTTTCCTCATCGGCCGACATGGTGGGCAAAGCATCCAGCCCGGCCCCTTGCATATTCCGCTGTATATCAAAAGCGTCATCTTCAAAGGTAGCGTCAAATTCCACATTGGAGAAATGCAATTCGACCAACACATTAAAGTCTGCATCCATAATGTGAACTTTGGTCGGTTTCAAGTCTTTATCCAGCCAAATGCGTTGATGCTTCAAGGTTTTGTTCTGATAATTAGCCGCTGTGTCGAAGACATACTGGTCCCCCTCAATACTAAACTGGCGGTTTGAATCACTTAAGATGTCTCTGATCAGGGATTCATACAAATACACTTGAGGCTGGTTGCCGGGCCAGTTGCTTTGGAAACGAAAGCTTTTGTTCAAATGAGGGGTGAGCACAAAGACACCATCATCGTTTTTGAGAATAATCTGCGTGATGTCCCGTGCCTTGTTTGTCAGGCTGATGCGGTAATAATCCGGTGCCTTATGCCACACTTCCACTTCATATTCGTGGGGTTCCTGACCGGTCTGGAGCACCAGCTGAATATCAGCTTTATAGCTTTGCAAGGTGTCCAGGCGTTCGCTTAACTCTCCTACTACTTGCTCTTCATCTTTCGCACCGCAGGCTGCGAGAAGGGAGAGCGTTATTGCCAGTAAAGCAAGGATCAGCCATGCCTTTCTCATATCATCATCCCTTTCACTCTTTTTACAATCCATATCTATGAGTGAAAAAGAGAAGATATGCAGACTAGCATGACATGCTCAAAAAATATCTCAGTGTTCCAGGATCACCTGGGCAATGGCGTACTGACGTGTATGGGAAATGGACAGATGGATGTTCAGCTGGCCAGCAGCACCATCAGTTAAGGATCGGTGCCAATGGACGGAGGGCGCTCCGCCAGGTTGATTTAAGATGGAGACGTGATGCCATGTAAAACGCCGGCCGACCCCACATCCCAGCGCTTTGGCCAATGCCTCCTTCGCTGCAAACCGGCCCGCCAGATACTCCACTTGCCGGAAAGCAGACAAACCCGCATACTGCTCCCATTCATCATCTGTCAGTATGCGCCTGATCAAACGTGGCCGTTCTTCACGCAAGCGTTTGATCCTCTCCAACTCTACCATATCAATCCCTGTTCCTATAATCATTCTTCCGCCCCTCTTCCAATTCATGATTTTCCGCTATGTAAAATATGATACAATATGGGCAGTATCTCTGTTGGAAGGAATGCTTGTAATGTGAGGTGAACTGCTTGTTTGTACGGACGGAAAGCTTTCAACAGTTTATTCGTTACTACCCTGTGATCACCGCATTGATTGCCATTAACACCGTGCTGTTTGTCTTGATGCGTCTCCCGGTTATCGGCGAAGTGGTCCGTTTTTATGGAGTGGGCCAAAATATGGCCGTCGCCATGGGTGAATACTGGCGCTTGATCACCCCTATTTTTTTACATTATGGGTTGATGCACTTTTTGTTTAACACCTTTGGCTTAATTATTTTCGCACCTGCCTTGGAACGGCTGCTCGGACGCTGGAAATTTATCGGTCTGTATCTGGCAACAGGCATTGCCGGTAATGTGGGCACGTATTTCCTGGGCCCAGACTATTACGCCCACCTGGGTGCATCCGGCGCTTTGTACGGTTTGCTGGGTTTGTACCTGTACATGGTGCTGTTCCGCAAAGACCTGATGGACCCAGCCTCCAGTCAGATCGTCACCACCATTCTGATCATCGGTTTTATTTACAGCATTATTATGCCAGGTATCAACTGGTATGCCCACCTGTTTGGGTTTCTCTGCGGCCTGGCCCTGGGGCCGCTTGTGTTCAAGGGGCAAATGAAGTATTTTACCCTGATGAGCGACCCGGCGCCCACCCGTTCTGCTGATCCCCATAAGATTCGCTTTGATCCCCGGCGCTGGCAAAAAAGGCACAAGCACAAACAAATAGGCAAGTATGTGCTGATCGGTTTTGTTGTGTTCCTGATTGTACTCGGCTTGATCAACAGCCTGCGCTAGACAGCCACATACACGAGCCCGGCCTGTCAGAGGCGGGCTCTTGGCTTGTCATGTCAACCTATGTGAACCTAAACCAGATGCTCGGGATTTAAGATACGCTCCGCTTCTTCTTCAGTCAAGAGCCTCTCTTCCACCACAACTTCACGCACCGTTTTGCCTTGTTGATATGCTTTTTTGGCGATTTGAGACGCACGTTCATACCCCATGTACGGGTTCAGAACTGTGGCCAAAGCGGTGCTTCTCTCCAGCCAATAGGCGCATTGGTCCCGGTCCACTTCCAATCCTGTGACACACCGTTCCCGGAACACCTTGATGCCGTTACCCAGCAGGGTAACGGAGTTTAAAACATTGTAACCAATCACCGGCATCATGGCATTAATCTCCAGCTGGCTTTCACAAGCAGCTGTTGTCACAACCGTGTCATTGCCAATGACCTGGGCACAAATCATGTACATGTTCTCCGGTATTACAGGGTTTACTTTTCCCGGCATGATGGAAGATCCTGGCTGCACAGCCGGCAATCGGATTTCGGCCAAGCCGGTACGTGGTCCCGAGCTTAAGAGGCGCAAATCACTGGAGATTTTGATTAAATGGATGGCCAGCTCTTTTAAAGCATGACTGACACGAACAGCCGCACCTGTGTTTTGCATGAAACTGAACCTGTCCTTTGGCAGACGGAAGGGCAACTGAGTTCGCCTGGCCACGTCGGACACCGCTTTTCGCGCATAATCAGGATGGGCATTGATCCCTGTTCCCACCGCATTCCCGCCAAGACCGATCTCATACAGATAGTCAAGACACCCATGAATGTTGTCCCTGGCATAAGCCAACGATTGGGCATAGCCCCCGAAAACTTGTGAATAACGGATTGGAACCGCATCCTGCAGGTGGGTGCGCCCCGCTTTAATCACATTATCATAGGTTTCTGCTTTTTCTTTCAATACCGTAATCAAGGCATCCACTTCACCCAGCAAGCGATGCTGAATGTCCTCTGCAACGGCAATGTTAATAGCTGCATGAATGGTGTCATTGGTCGATTGGGCCATATTCACATGATCGTTGGGATGAACCAGGCTGATATCGCCCCGCTCACCCCCCAAAATTTCACTGGACCGGCTGGCAATCACTTCGTTGGCATTCATGTTTTGCGACGTGCCTGCTCCCGCCTGATAAGCATCCACCACAAACTGATCATCCCATTTGCCTTCAATCACTTCCTCAGCCGCCTGAATGATGGCTTTGGCCACCCGTTCCTCCAGTGCCCCTACTTCGCAGTTCGCTTTGGCGGCTGATGCTTTAATAATGCCCTGGGCCCGGATAAACGAACGAGGCAACCGCTGGCCGCTGATGGGAAAATTTTCTACCGCCCGCTGGGTTTGAGCGCCGTAATAAGCCTCTTTCGGTACTTTAACTTCACCTAGCGGATCACGGGCAATGCGGAAAGCATCAGTCATCATCTCCACCTCTCTGGTTTTCATTTATGTTCCCTTCTACAGTCTCCCCTAATCCCGCTTTGCCCAACAAGCATCCCTGAAAAAGTTTAGAACATTTTCGCGTAAATCCCTTGCCAAATAACCTTTACAGGAGTATAATGTCCTCTATATATAGACAATTGTTTCTTTCACAAAAACACACGGGGAGTGGTAGAGAATGACAGATGTGATATCGGTTGGATTATTAGGGCTGGGGACGGTTGGCTGCGGCGTGGCCCGCATTATCGAGGATCATCAAGAAGAGCTTGAGCATCAAACTGGCTGTGCTATTCGCATTAAAAAAGCGTTGGTACAGCATTTAGATAAAGAACGGGACGTTAAGCTGGACCCAGACTTATTAACCAATCATGCCGAAGAGGTGATATTTGATCCGGAAATCGATGTGATTGTAGAAGTGATGGGTGGGATTGAACAAACCAGGGAGTATGTCCTGGACGCCTTGCGCCAGAAAAAACATGTGGTCACCGCCAACAAAGATTTAATCGCCTTGCATGGGGCCGAGCTTTTGCAAGCGGCTCAGGAAAACGGCTGCGACTTGTATTATGAAGCCAGCGTTGCCGGCGGCATTCCCATCCTCCGCAGTTTGGTCGAAGGGCTTGCTTCTGACCGTATTCTTAAGATCATGGGGATTGTCAATGGCACGACCAACTACATCTTAACCAAAATGAGCAAAGAAGGGGCCGCCTATGAAGAAGCACTGCGGGAAGCGCAAAAGCTGGGTTATGCGGAAGCCGATCCCACCGCTGATGTGGAAGGGTTGGATGCGGCCCGCAAAATGGCCATCTTAAGCACCCTCGGTTTTTTGACCAATGTGGAATTGGATGACGTCTCTGTACAGGGCATTTCCCAAGTGACAGCTGAAGATATTGCTTACTGCGCCAAACTGGGCTATACCATGAAACTGATCGGCATTGCCCAGCGGGATGAGGGGCGCATTGAAGTCAGCGTTCAGCCCACCCTTTTGCCACATGACCATCCTCTGGCCGCGGTCAGCAATGAATATAATGCGGTCTATGTTTACGGAGAGAGTGTGGGGCAAACCATGTTTTACGGCCCGGGAGCCGGGCAGCTGCCCACCGCCACAGCTGTTGTCTCCGATTTGGTCACTGTCGTCAAACACATGCGCCTTGGAGTGAGCGGGCGCAGTATGGTGGCTCCCTTGTATCCTAAGCATCTCAAAACAAAGGAGGAAATTTTATCTAAATACTTTTTGCGCCTGCATGTGAAAGATCAAACGGGAGCGTTCGCCACTATCACTTCCCTGTTTTCAGAGCATGGCGTTAGCCTGGAACGGGTGCTGCAACTGCCTCTAAAAGAAGCAGGGTTGGCCGAAGTGGTGATCATGACTCATCAAACCAATAAAAAAGCCTTTGATGAGGTGTGCCAGGCACTGGAATGTCTAGAAGTGATTCAAGCCGTCAAGAGTCGTTACCGCGTGGAAGGAGAGTCATAAGCATGAGTTGGAAAGGACTATTAGATCATTATGCCCCGTATCTGCCTATTACCGAGCAAACACCCCGTTTGTCACTCAATGAGGGCAATACCCCCCTCATCCGTTTAGAGACACTGTCAGAGCGCTGGAATGTGGATCTGTATGTCAAAGTGGAGGGAGCCAATCCCACCGGATCATTTAAAGACAGAGGGATGGTGCTGGCCGTTGCCAAGGCCAAAGAAGAAGGCAGTGAAGCCATCATCTGCGCTTCCACCGGCAACACCTCTGCTTCAGCTGCCGCCTATGCCGCCCGGGCCAAGCTGCGCTGTATCATTGTCATCCCGGAAGGAAAGATCGCTTTAGGCAAACTGGCTCAGGCGGTCATGTATGGTGCTGAGATTTACGCCATTGAGGGCAATTTTGACCAAGCGCTGGCCATGGTGCGGGACATTGCGGCAGAAGAACCGCTGACGCTGGTCAATTCAGTGAACCCTTACCGGATTGAAGGCCAGAAAACAGCCGCTTTTGAAATCTGCGATTCGTTAGGGCAAGCACCGGACATTTTGGCCATTCCAGTGGGCAATGCCGGCAACATCAGCGCTTATTGGAAAGGATTTAAAGAATATGACCGCTGCCATCACACCGGGCTCCCTGAGATGCACGGCTTTGAAGCAGAGGGTGCGGCAGCAATCGTGCAAGGCCGGGTGATCGAATACCCCGAAACGATTGCCACAGCCATTCGCATTGGCAATCCGGCCAGCTGGCAAACCGCTGTTGCCGCCGCTCAGGAGTCCGGCGGACAAATCGATGCTGTGACCGATGAAGAGATTCTTGAGGCTTATCGTCTGCTGGCTCGTGAAGAAGGTTTGTTTGCCGAACCGGCCTCCTGCGCCTCCTTGGCCGGCGTCAAAAAACAACTTGAAACAGGACAAATCAAAGCAGGCAGCCGTATCGTTTGCGTTTTGACCGGCAACGGGTTAAAAGATCCCAACACAGCCATGGAAGCGGTCAGCATGAAGCCACAGGTGATCCCCAATGACAAACAGGCTTTGTTACACAAGCTAAAAGAAGGTGTACGCTCATGAATGAACCTTCCTTTATAATCCGTGTCCCTGGAAGTACGGCTAACTTGGGACCGGGCTTCGACTCCATCGGTTTGGCTGTTAACCGCTACCTTGAGCTGACTGTCACCCCGGGGGAAAGCTGGTTGTTTGTCGGTGACGGTGAGCTGCGTGACTTGCCTCCTCTTGAGGATAACTTGATTTACCAGGTGGCCCAGCAAGTGGCCGAACAACATGGACGGTCACTCCCTCCCCGCCAAGTGGCGATGCAAAGCACGATTCCCTTGGCCAAAGGGTTGGGCAGCAGTGCAGCTGCCATTGTGGCCGCCATTGAGCTGGCCAATCAAGTCTTGGAGCTCGGGCTGACACAGAATGAAAAATTACGCCTGGCTGCTTTAATCGAAGGGCATCCAGACAATGTCTCCGCTTCAGTGTTTGGGGGGTTGGTCATCGGCAGCCATTGCCAAGAGTGGACTGATGTGGTGCCTTGCGGTGTTCCACCTGTGGACATGGTGCTCATGGTCCCGGACAGCCAATTGTTAACCAAGAAGGCACGTAACATTCTCCCTGACCGCTTGGCATTCAAAGAAGCAGTTACAGCAAGCAGCATCAGCAATGTCCTGGTCGCTGCTCTCTTAAACAATGACTGGGCCACAGCAGGAAAAATGATGAGGCGCGACCGTTTCCATCACCCCTACAGAACCCAGTTGATTCCGGAACTGGCATCAATATTACAGGAGCAAGACCACTTCCCTGCTTACGGAGCTGCATTAAGTGGCGCCGGACCTTCCATTATCTGGTTTTCTCCTGTGGGAGAAGGGAAATATCTTGAACAGCTCTTGGCTAAGCGTTACCCTCAGTACAGTTTTGAACAGCTGCAACCTGATTCCCACGGGGTCACAGTGATCAAATCAAGTATATGCCGTTCTTGACACACAAAACCACACTAAAATAGGCTGTTACGCCTATTTTAGTGTGGTTTTTTCTAGCACAACATATTTGGCCCTAACTTCTCATATATATAAACTACCCCCACCAAATATGCCCTTGTATTCCCTTAAACATCTGTACAAGCCAAAAGATAGTAAGAAAGCATCTCTATAATAAAGACAAGATGATTATATTTTCTAAATATTTATATATTTGGTCCTATTAGACTACTGTGTTGGGTTGGAAATTGTTGTATGATAAAATTAGAGCCCTACTTTGGGGTGGGGAAAAAAAAGAGGCAAAAGGGGGGAGATGAGATGGAGCTTACCATCGCTACAGCCATCATTGCTGCCGGAATGTTTGTAATCTCTCTGGTCAATTTGGTCATTACACTCATCGACAAGATGAAAAAGTAACCCACCTCCCGACAAGGCAGGTTACTTTTTCCCGCTGAGTAGACGACGGATGACAGCCTACCCTTTGCGGATAACCGAGGTGCGGCAACACCTCGGTTATCATTATATAACAAACATAATTACATTATACAATGTTTTTTTAAAATTTAAACCTCTATTTTTGGAAAGCAGGGCCCATTTTTATGTGACCATAGGCCTACACTTTCTTAAAAAGGAACAAATAATGTACTGGAGGGATCCTGATGCCTTTCACACGACAGAAGAGACACGCCCACCCCCTGATTCGCCTGGCTGTCAGTTATATCTTTCTGTTGGCCGCTATTCAAAAATGGCTCCATATGGACCAAAGCACCCAGCTTTTCGGAGAGTTAGGAATCCCATTTCCACAGTGGTCAATATTGGCCGTCGCAAGTGTGGAAACTGTGGGCGCCATTCTGATTTTGTTCAATTGGCGTGTTAAACTGGCCACTATCCCCTTGTTAGTCATCATGTTGGGAGCCCTGGTCTGGGTAAAGCTTCCGCTTTTATCTTCTGACGGATTATGGACTATGCTGAATGAGTCCCGCATTGATGTATTGATGATTTTTTTGCTTGTGTATTTAAGGCAAACGGGACGTTAGTTAACAGTCCTCCCAGGTCAGCTGTAAACTACTTTTCTACGTCATCTAGGTGGTCGGCAGCATATGAGTATTTTCGGTCAGTTAACCAATCGCCGATACACACACCCACTATGGCTAAAAAGCCTCCTGTCAGTTGAATCCAGCTGGTTGACTCTCCCAACAAAACAGCAAATAAGAGGCCGAAAACGGGAATGAGACTGGTATACAACGACGCAACTGAGGCATCCAGTATCCTTAGGGCATAGTTCCACAGAAAAAGCGTTAATGCTGTGGCACCCAATCCTAGATAAAAAATAATGATCCAACTCAGCCCACTCATCTGGGGGTAGCCTGTAAACAGCCCATCGACTATAGCAGCGGGGATCAAAAACAATAATCCTGCCGCAAACCCCGCTGTAGTGATGACAATGGGGTCATGATAACTGTTTAGCTGAGAATCACAGGCTGTTTGATGATGTTAAAACGAAACCCTCTTTGATAGGCAAAGGGAAGCAATATACCAAAACCGATGATAAAACGTAAAGAGGTAAGGAGGAAAGGAGGGACTTCATTCAGAGCGATTTTTGTCGTTATAAATGTCGAACCCCACAAGGCCATGGCTGTCAACAAAGCAACTGTGCTTTTTAAATAATCACGCTCATAGGTTGTTCTCAAGCCTCCTACAAACCACCGATATATGAATGATATGCCAAATCCCTTAAATTAGCAATATTCCTGTATACTTGGCTTTTAATAGCATAATTAAAATGATCTCCCCAAAAATCTATCAAAATTAAATCGCAAAAACAGCACACGACTTGTTTGACATCTGTGTGATATTTAAGAGTTAAACCATTCTTAGAGGGGGAGATCACATGAGTTCTTACAACCGCTCCATCACGTTATCCCAAGGGATTGCTTTATATGTTGCCGCCATTTTAGGTTCAGGTATTTTATTCCTTTCTGCAAGCACAGCAACAGTCGCCGGACCGGCTTCCATATTGGCTTGGCTGATAATGATTCTGTTTAGTTTTCCTCTGGCCTATACATTTGCTGTTTTATCACGTTCTTATCCCGATGCAGGTGGAGCAGCCACCTTTGTGCGGCTGGCTTTCGGTCAACATTTAGGCAATCTGGTTGGCTGGTTTTACTTTTTAACAGCAGCGGTGGGACAAATGATTGTCGCCTTAACAGGTGCTAATTATATAGGGGTTGCTTTTCAACTATCAGCCGCTGAGGTGGCAATGATTGCTTGCGGCATTTTGGTCAGCGCCGGTGTATCCAATCATTTTGGTCTCCAAGTAAGCGGGCGGGTTTCCCTGGTCCTCAGCACGATTTTACTCACCATGCTCTGTGCAGCTGTCGTTGTCACATTCCCGTATATGAACTGGGACCAGTTTCAACCCCTTGCCCCACATGGATGGCTCCCAGTGGGAACAGCTATTGTGATGATTTTTTGGTCCTTTTTCGGCTGGGAAGCAATAAGCAATCTGGCGGAACGCTTTAAACATCCGCAAAAGGATTTGATTCGCAGTGCACTGCTGAGTGCTACCATCATTGGGATTGTGTTTCTCCTGTTAAGCATCGTCACCGTTGGCAGCGGTACTTATGGCAGCATCCAAACCAATACCTCACCAATCGGGGTCATGATTCACCGTGGTTTAGGGTTTCAAGCACAAGTGATAACAGCCATCCTTGCCCTGATTATATGTATGGGGACCACCAATGCTTTTGTGGCCAGCCTTGCTCAACTTGGGTATGCCTTAAGCCGGGATGGCGCCTTTCCTGCTTGGCTGTTCTATTTAAATGCCCGAACCCAGACGCCGACGCGTGTCGTCTGGCTGGTAATTCTCTTTGCCGGACTGGGGGTTATTTTGACAACCATGATGCATGTCCATTTTACCCAGTTATTGTTTATCCCTAATTCGTTGGGTATGATGGTGTATATCCTTTCCATGGCAGCAGCACTTAAACTATGTGAAAAATATTCTAAACCATGGCTTAGCGGACTGTTTTGCTTACTCATGCTAGTCTTGTTCATGCCATTTTTAAGTTGGCACATATTGGTGCCGCTTTTGGTCACTGGTATGTATTGGCTGTATCAAAAGGGACTTGGAAAAGTAAGCGTGAAAGACCGTAAACAGATGTTGGGGAGATGGAAGGTATGATGGTGGATATCCATAAAGCAGCGTTATGGCAAGCAGTTGTGGAATGTGATCGCAAATACGACGGAATCTTTTACTATGCTGTAAAGACAACCGGCATTTTTTGCCGTCCTTCCTGCCCTTCTAAGCCTCCCAAACGGGAAAACGCAGTCTTCTTTTTTGATCGGGATGAAGCAGTTCAGCAAGGCTACCGTGCATGCAAACGCTGCCGTCCTGACTTACCCTTATCGGCTTATGACCCTCAACAGGAAGTGATCAACAACGCAAAGCACATCATGCAGCTAGAATATCATAAACCGTGGACGCTACAATCTCTATCACAGCGCTTAGGGGTTAGTCCATACCATCTGCAACGCTTATTTAAACAAAGAGTGGGCGTCAGTCCCAAACAATTTCTGAAGCAGGTTCGTATCCAACAGGCTAAACTTTTACTGATTAAAGGGGAACACTCTAATACTGAGATCTGTTTTTCGGTGGGATTTACTGACCTGTCTCAATTTTATAGATGTTTTCGGCAAGCGACTGGTTTATCCCCACAAGCCTATAAAAGGAGTAAGACACGCCCCAGAGGAAAAGCAAAATAGCCGACAGTATAGTGCTAATTATGTTAAGATACAAATTAAGACACTTAAATGGCTGGGGGGAGTCTGCTTGGAACATGAAACATCTTCACAAGCGGAAGTAAAATCAAAAGGCTCAGTCTGGGAAGTGTTATCTGTTTCCACCAAGCTGGGCTTAACTTCTTTTGGCGGACCGGTTGCCCATCTGGGTTTTTTCCGGGAGGAATACATCAAGCGGCGCCGGTGGCTGGATGACCGTACATATGCTGACTTGGTCGCCTTGTGCCAGTTTTTGCCAGGTCCGGCCAGCAGCCAAGTGGGAATAGGTATCGGCTTGATCCGGGCTGGATTTTGGGGCGCGCTCGCAGCGTGGATTGGGTTTACTTTGCCATCGGTTCTGCTTATGGCTTTATTTGCTTTTGTGTTACAAGGGTTAGATTTGACCTCAGCTGGGTGGATTCATGGGCTGAAAATCGCCGCTTTGGCCATTGTCGCTCATGCGGTGTTAGGCATGGGCAAAAGCCTGGCCCCAGACCGGGAGCGGGCCTCGATCGCCATACTGGCCACCATCGTCATTTTGTTGTGGCCAACTGCACTCAACCAAATCGTGGTTATCATCGCCAGCGGAATCATTGGCACATTACTGTTCAAACCTGGAGAGGCAGCCCAAACAGAAGCGTTTCATATTGCCATCAAGCGCCGTTGGGCCATCCTCAGTTTGGTTTTATTTATTGGCCTGTTGCTCCTTTTGCCCTTGTTGCGCCAGTTGTTTCCTGTCCAGTGGCTGGCCATGGCTGATACGTTTTACCGGGTCGGATCACTGGTCTTTGGCGGCGGCCATGTTGTCTTGCCTTTGTTGGAACGGGAAGTGGTAGCCGGAGACTGGGTCAGCCAGGAGGCCTTCCTGGCCGGTTATGGTGCTGCTCAGGCTATTCCTGGTCCCTTGTTTACCTTTGCCGCCTATATTGGTGCACTGGCCAACGGTTGGAGCGGGGCTTTGCTGGCCACGGTGGCCATCTTCCTGCCGTCATTCTTCTTGGTGATTGGCACCCTTCCCTTTTGGAATATCTTGCGCCGCCATCCCCAGGTGCAAGGGGGGCTGTACGGCGTTAATGCAGCCGTGGTTGGCATCTTATTGGCCGCTCTGTACCACCCTCTGTGGACCAACACCGTCACTTCAGCTGCTGACTTTGCTCTGGCCTTAATCTCCTTTGGCCTGATTATCTTTTGGAAAACCCCACCGTGGCTGGTTGTCATGATAGGCGCCATCGGCGGCAGTGTGATCGCCTTGTTTACATCATAAAGCACCACTGAATTCAAAACAGAGCGACAAACTTGAACAAAGGAGTGAAGTACGCATGAAATATCGCCGCTTAGGCAAAAGTGGTTTGTTTGTTTCCGAATTATGCCTGGGAACGATGACTTTTGGCCGTGAAACAGATAAGGAGACGGCCACCCGCATGATTCATCACTTCCTTGATGCGGGGGGAAACTTTATTGATACGGCTGACGTTTATGCTGACGGACGTTCAGAGGAAATTGTCGGCCAGGCCATCAAAGACCGCCGCTCAGAAGTGATTCTGGCCACCAAAGTGCGCATGAAAGTGGGCCCGCATCCTAACGATGCCGGCTATTCCCGCAAACGGATTATGGACGGTGTGGAGCAGAGTTTGCGCCGCTTAGGGACCGATTATATTGACTTGTACCAGCTGCATGTGTGGGACCACCTGACACCCATTGAGGAAACCCTGCGCACTCTTGATGACCTGGTTTCATCTGGGAAGGTGCGTTACATTGGCTGCTCCAATTTTTTGGCCTGGCAGCTGATGAAAGCACTGGCTTACAGTGACTTTAAAAACTATGTGCGCTTTATCTCCATTCAGCCCCAGTACAGCTTGGTGAACAGGGAAATGGACCGGGAAGTGCTGTCCCTGTGCCTGGAAGAAGAAGTGGGCGTGATTCCATGGGCACCTTTGGCCGGCGGTTTTTTAACAGGAAAATATCCCCGCACAAAGGAAAAACCCAATTTTGGCCGTTTTAACAATTCCGCAACCGGAGAGTACATGTGGGAGCGTAAAGCAACGGACCGAAACTTTAAGATCCTGGATAAAGTGCAGAGCATTGCCGATGAAGTGGGTAAAACTCATGCCCAAGTCGCCCTGAACTGGTTGTTGTGTAAAAAAGGCATCACGTCCCCTATTTTCGGTGCCCGTACAGCGGAGCAGTTGGAGGAGAACCTGGGCAGCACCGGTTGGAGATTAAGCCCTGAGCACTTTAAAGCCTTGGACGAGGTCAGCCAACTTCCCAGCGAGTATCCCAACCGTTTCCTTGAAAAATTCCGCCGTGATGTGATTTATGACAATCTTGACGTTTAAGCATCAACAGACCTCCCTGCCGAAAAGGGAGGTCTTATGACATTGACCTGACTTCGTTTGGAGGTGTATAGGATGGATACAAATATGAAGACAGGTGCCATTGTGAAAGCAGTGTATAAAACCGGTGTCTATATTGGTGAAATTACCGAACTGAAACCTGACCGCGGCAAAGCCGTGGTCAAAGTGCTGGCTGTACTCAAACATCCTGCCCAAGGCGACTTGCACCAGCCTTTGCAAGCGGATGTGCCCCTGTTCCACCAGCGCCGTGCCCTGGCTTATAAGGAACAGGCGAATATCCCGCTCAGCCACCTGTCCCCCTATGACGGGGAAATACCCGACTATACCGCTTCTTTGCATGCAGCCCTTGACACAGAAATTGAGGTACTGCAGCAGCAAAACTCACCCTGGGCAGAGCAAGCAATCAAACATTTACAACAGTTAAAAGAGGAGTATTAAAGGAAAAAGACCGGGGGCTGAACAGCTTTTTTGCTGGGTCACAGCCCCCGGTCTGGTGTTCTGTGAGTGATTCAGATTCTACTGTGAATTAAATTTCTAGAATCGGTGTTACAACTTCAGACACGCAATGCGCCCCAATTTCTTCAGCAATTCAATAGCAACTTCTTTTTCATTTGCCACAGATTAAGAACGGGTTGTAAACTGCTCCTTTTCCCGCTGGCGGAGTTCTACCCGGCGGATCTTGCCCGACGTGGTTTTGGGCAGTGAATCCACGAATTCAATTTTGCGTGGATATTTATAAGGCGCAGTGAGTGACTTGACATGTTCCTGCAACCGCTCTACCAGTGTGTGATCTTTGGCGTCCTCAGGATTTTTTAATACCACAAACGCTTTAACCACATGGCCCCGGACCTCATCCGGGCTGGCTACGACGGCACACTCTCTCACCGCTGGATGTTTGACCAGCGCATCCTCCACTTCAAAGGGACCAATGGTATAACCTGAACTGATAATGATATCATCGCTGCGCCCTTCAAACCAAAAATAACCGTCTTCATCTCTGCGGGCCTGGTCTCCCGTCAGGTAATATTCACCCCGGTAAGCGGCCTGAGTCCGTTCAGGGTCCTTATAATATTCCCTGAACAAGGCAGGTGTCTCGCGATGGACGGCAATATCACCCACTTCCCCCACACCAACTGGTTCACCATCCTCATTAATAATCTCAACCTGGTTTCCAGGCGTCGGTTTACCCATGGAGCCAGGCTTGATCTCCATGCCTTTCAGCGTACCCACCAGCAAGGTGTTTTCAGTCTGGCCGTAACCGTCCCGCACATCTACACTGAAATAACGTCTGAAGGTGTCGATGACTTCTCGATTCAAAGGCTCACCGGCTGAAACGGCACTTCTTAAGTGGGGCAAAGAATACCGTTCAAGCCCATCTACCTTAGCCATGAGCCGGTATTCGGTTGGCGTGCAACACAAGACGTTGACTTGATACTCTTCCATAATAGATAAGTAACGGGCGGGGGCAAAAGGACCATGATAAACGACAGCTGTTGCTCCTAATCCAAGCACCGACAAAAACGGACTCCACACCCATTTGGCCCAACCCGGTCCTGCCGTGGCCCAGACCACATCATTTTCTTTAATATCCAGCCATTGTTTGGCTGCCACCTGCAAATGAGCGTACCCCCACCCATGAACATGCACAACCCCTTTAGGATTGCCTGTTGTTCCCGAAGTGTAAGACAAAAAGGCCATATCTTCACGGTGAGTGGACACCGCTTCGAAGTAATCGCTTTCATTTTCAACCAACATGTCCACATCTGTCCAGCCAGGCTGTCCTGCTCCAACAACAAACTTATATTGCAGAGACGGAAGGGGGTCCTCGATCTTCTCAAACTCTGCTACGCTGTCCTGGTAAGCAATCACGGCTTTGGCTTCTCCGTGATTGATACGGTAACTCAAATCTTTGGCTCTTAACATTTCAGAACTGGGAATGACAACGAACCCAGCTTTTAAACAAGCTATGTAGGTCACATACGCTTCAGGAACCCGGGGGAGAATCACCAGCACTTTGTCCCCTTTTTTAAGACCCTGTTTGACCAAAGCATTGGCCAGACGGTTAGCCTGTTTAATGAGCGCCTGATAAGTAATCTCACGCTTGTCTCCGTTGTCGTTCAGCCAGCGGATGGCTACTTTCTGAGGGTCCGCTGCAAAAGCTTCAAACTCCTGAGTCATGTTGTACTGCTCTGGTGCAAGCAACTGTTCCAGTTTCACGATTTGGCCTCCCTGATGTGGTGATATTATGCTCGTCTCCATTATACAAAATTAGGCGATAGATTTAAATATTTAGATTAAAACAAAAGGTTGACACTTTTAGACAATATGTGCATACCGGTTTAACCGAGCATGAAAACCACACCCGTTCTCCTTGATGTAAAGCTTCAAATGGTCTATTGTTTTATACCCTTAAAAAGGGCATAAATCCCTGTTGGCTCGTCAGTACACGTTGTTCCCCAAACACATCCTTGAAGATGGAATAGGTCTCGTCAAACTTGTCAGGCGAATACCAGTCTGCATAATCCAACTGATGATAAAGAGACTTGATGCCCAGCTTTTCGGTCCGCTTTCCCCTAGCCCCATCCCCCCGGAAGAAATCATCCAGGCAAACCCAATCCACCACTTCCTTCAGTCGCTTGGCAAACAGTTCAGAATAAGGCAAAATGGGGGATACAGCGGCTTGTACGGGAAGACCTGCTTGTTTAAGTGTTGTTAATGCCTTCAATCTGGCTGCCAGAGGAGGTGCCGCGGGAGAAAGTGTTTTACGCACCTGCTCCAGATCCGTTTCAATGGTGATGCTGATACATAACCTGTCTTTAAGTTCGAGCAAGAGTTCCATATCTCTTGTGATTAACGGACTTCGGGTTTGTACAAACAAAAAGTCGGGCTTGTTCCTGACCATCACTTCTAACAGGCGCCGACTTAATTCTATTTGCCCTTCCAGCGGTTGATACGGGTCAGTGCTGGAAGACATAAAGATGGTGACCTTACCTTTCTGCTTCGCCCGCTGTAACTCTTTTTGCAGCATTTGTGGCGCATTCTCCTTCACATGAACCCAGGTCCCCCATTCTTCCTGGCGAAACAAAGCAACAGGCAGCCGGCGGACATAGCAAAAAGTGCAAGCAAAGGCACATCCCCCATACGGATTTAACGTATGGGTGTAACCGGTCAAATAACCGCTTGCCGGGTTAAGTAACCTGCCCGGTTGACCATAGGTAATATTTAGCCTGCTTGATGCCATCTGATTCACCACCTTTTTTAGTCCAGGAAGCGCCTGCGGACTTGCAGAGTTATGACAATGCCGTTAAGATAATCGGTTCTTTCTCTGTCACCACAATCGTCTGTTCAAATTGGGCCACCAGGCTGCCCTGAGGCGCCTTTAACGTCCAGCCATCTTCCGCCTGTTCCACAAGTTCATCGCCGGTGGAAATAAAGGGCTCAATCGCCAGGACCATGCCCTTTTCCAAACGTGTCTGTTCAAACGGATTATAAAAACTGAAAATATGGTTGGGCTCTTCATGCAGGCTGCGGCCGATCCCATGGCCACACAAGTTTTTAACAACCGTAAACCCGGATCGTTTCGCTTCCTCTTCCACCACCCGTCCGATTTCAGACAACGGCTGTCCGGAAGTGGCTTTTTGCAGTGCTTTCTCCAGTGCCCTTTCAGCGCTAGCACATAAACGCCGGGCCTGTGTTGACACCGGCGGAACAATGAGAGTGGCACCCGTGTCCGCAAAATATCCATCCAGTTGGGCCGATACATCAATGTTGACTTTGTCACCGGGGTGTAAAACCCGGGTACCGGGAATGCCATGGGCCACCTCTTCGTTAACACTGATACAAGTTGCCCCAGGAAAATTGTACTGTCCCCGGGGAGCTGATTGGGCTCCATGCTGTACGAGCACCTTTTCACCGATAGCATCCAGTTCAGCTGTGCTGATCCCCGGCCGAACATGATTCATCATCTCCTGTAAAGCAAGAGCCACCACCCGGCCCACCTTCTTCAGCGCTTGCAACTCTTGAACAGTTTCAACCGTCATATCATTCGCTCCTTTATATCTGATCCCCGAATTGACCACTATTGATTAAAACAATTACGATTTAATATAATATTTCTTGAGCTTGTATGCCCATTTAAACGTTTACATGGGTAAACCCGTATAACCCCGGTGAAAGCGGTGGTTGCTATGTCCTTACATAAAGTATATATTAAAAACGAAGATGATGTGTTACAGGCCGTCACCTTAACCCGGCAACTTGTTAAGTTGCTATCCTTTTCCAAAGTCGATGAGCAAAAAATATTGGTCAGCGTCTCCGAATTGACCCGAAACATACTGGATCATGCCTCTGGGAAAGGCGTGTTTAAATGCGAGCTGACCCAAGATCAAATTCGCATCACTGTCATTGACGACGGGCCGGGGATTGATAATGTCCAAGCCGCACTCAGGGGGAAAAAGCGTGCAGGATCACAAGGATTGGGGCTGGGGTTATCCGGTGTTCAACGCCTTATGGATGAGATGAGTATCGAAACCTCGACAGGAGGAGGTACGAAAATCATTGCCATCAAAAGAAAAAGTTAATCAAAAAGCGTCTGAAGCAAACGAGTCGCTTTCACGCTTAGCTTCCATCGGCCAGATCGCCACTGGTATTGCCCATGAGGTAAAAAACCCCCTGACTGCGGTTAAAGGTTTTTTGCAGCTCTTGCAAAATGAGACAGAGCATAAATATTTACAGATTGCCATGTCACAATTGGATAATGCCTTGGACACATTAAACAACCTCCTGCAAGTTTCCCGACCGGACATACATAACGAACCGTTTGTGCCCATTAACCTGTGTTCGGAACTGGAATCTATTATCTATTTATTCCAAGAACACATGTATCGTGTTGAGTTTGTTAAAAAATTTAAAGATACCCAACAGATGATCCGCGGACGTAAAAATCTGTTGAAGAAGGCATTTTTTAATTTAATTAAAAATGCACTGGAAGCAATCCCTGGGGAAGGAAAAATCACCATTGAACATTATGTGGACCGGCCACATTTATGTATCAAGTTAAGCGACACTGGTGTGGGGATTCCGGAAGAAAAGCTAAAATTACTTGGCACTCCCTTTTTTTCTACCAAGGAAAACGGAACAGGCATGGGCCTGACCCAAGTCTATACAACGCTGTACGACCACGGTGCAACGGTAGAAGTCTCCAGTTCCGTCAACGTCGGTACAACATTTGTGATTAAATTTCCGCTCATCAAAACAAAGGAGGTCACAGTCAAACAGATGGCAAATTTGACCTATACAGCCGGACAAAGCTTAAAGGATTTTATATTGGCCAACAGAATGGAGATTGATAAACTGCTAAACGCCAGTACAGATGCCATTTTTAGTGATATAGAGAGATCAGAACTGGTGGATACGAGCCATTTGAATGACGTTGCCTATCAATTAATCGGCTATATTGATGACGGAGCAGAGCATGAGCTGATCCTGCTAGCGCACAAAATCGGCATGGCTTGGGCCAAAAGTGATATTCCGGCCATTCTGAAATTGGAATGGTTCAGATCTTTCCGGGAAATTTACTGGGATCTGCTCTATCATTATTACAAACATGTTCAACTTGATTTTGAACAACTGTTTAGTCTGGAAAAAAGTACAAACTATCTGATGGATACATTCCTCACCCATTACTTTAACAAATATAATGAATATAAAAACGAACTGTTACGCTCCCAGCGTGAGGTGATTGATGAACTGACTGTTCCGGTCATCCCCCTTTCTGATGATATCGCTATTTTACCCTTGATCGGAACACTTGATACCTACCGAGCCAAAAAAATACAGGAACGGACCCTGGAACGAATCAACCAAGGCCGAATCTCGCATATTATTTTGGACTTGTCAGGAGTCGCTTATATGGATACCGGGGTGGTCCAGCATCTTTTCAAAATGGTGGACGGATTTACCCTCTTGGGATGCCAGACCACAGTAACGGGAATCCGGCCTGAAATTGCCAATACTGTAGTGGAAATGGGCATCGAGATCACCAACAGAGTCAAAACATTCGGTTCTCTTCAACAAGCATTGGAGAAAGAAATAAATTAACGCACCTGGCCGTTGCCGTGTATCACATATTTGGTTGAGGTTAAGGCAGTAAGGCCCATCGGTCCCCGGGCATGAAGCTTTTGAGTGCTGATCCCGATCTCTGCTCCAAAACCAAACTCGAACCCGTCAGTAAACCGGGTTGAGGCATTGTGATAAAGGGCGGCCGCATCCACTTGCTGAAAAAATTTAGCCACATTTTCTTCTGTTTCACTAATGATCGCTTCGGAGTGTTTTGTTCCATAGTGGTTGATATGCTCAATCGCCTGCTCAACATCAGCGACCACTTTCAAGGCTAAAATCAGATCGAGATATTCTTCGTGCCAATCTTGATCGGTGGCTGGCTCCAAATCAGGAACCAGGGCCCGTGCTCTATCATCAGCTCTGACCTGCACCTGCTTCTCTTTCAGAGCAGTCACTAAGTCCGGTAAATGTTCCTTGGCCCAACTCTCGTGAACCAACACTGTTTCCACAGCATTACAAACTGACGGACGCTGGGTTTTGCCGTTGACCACCAGTTGAATGGCCATCGCTGGATTGGCGCTGTCATCAATATACATATGGCAGTTGCCCACCCCTGTTTCGATCACGGGTACAGAGGCTTGCTCGATCACAGACTGAATCAGCTTGGCCCCGCCACGGGGAATCAGCACATCCAGATAGCTGTTCAGGCGAAACATGTGGCTGGCTGTCTTGCGGCTGGTGTCCTCCAACAACTGAACGGCCCCAGATGGACAATCACACTGCTGTAATGCTTGATGAATAACCTGCACCAATGCTTTATTAGAATGAAGCGCTGACGAACTGCCTCTTAACAGCACGGCATTTCCCGTTTTTAAACACAGTGTGGCTGCATCAACGGTCACATTGGGTCTGGCCTCATAAATCATGCCGATCACACCAAGTGGAACCCGCACCTGCTCGATCAGCAGGCCATTGGGCCTCTCCCAGGTGTCAACCACCTCACCAACCGGATCAGGCAAAGCGGCCACTTGCCGAATCCCTGCGGCCATGTCCTCTATCCGCTGCTCCGTCAATTGCAAGCGGTCCAACAGGGCCTGGCTTAACCCGTTTGCTTGACCCGCCTTAATGTCTTTGGCATTCTCCTCCAGAATGAAAGCGGAAGCTTTAACCAAACATTCTGCTATCCGTTCCAAGGCCTCATTTTTTTGTTCAGTTGTCAAACTGGCCATCTGTTGTGCTGCTGTTTTCAGCTCTTTCGCTTTGCGCATCAACTCACTCATCTTCCGATCCTCTCCTTTCCTAAGCTCACCCAGTTATCACGATGAATCACTTCTTCTGTGCCCCGCCGGGTCCACTGCATGGCCTCTCTGCTTGATTTTCCTTTGATTTGTTGAAGTTCAGAGGAGGTATAATTAACCACCCCCTTGCCAATACGTTCACCCTTATGGTTAAGCACCTCCACCACCTCTCCCGCCTGGAAGTTGCCCTGCACCTGGGTGATGCCGGCTGGCAATAAACTTTTTCCCCGCTCAAGTAAGGCTGTTGCCGCTCCCTGATCCACCGTAATCGCCCCTTTAACAGCAGAGTGAAAAGCAATCCATTGCTGCCGGTTTTTCAGCCCGCTGAGGGAGGAGGAGCCGATATAAGTGCCGTTGCCTTTCCCCTTGATAACGTCCAGTAATTTGTCCTCCCCTTCTCCCTTGCCGATAAATACCTGGGCTCCTACCGATAAGGCCATCTGGGCTGCCTCAAGTTTGGAGCGCATGCCTCCGGTGCCGACTTTAGATCCTGGCTCTCCGGCCAGGGTTAACAGATCAGCGGTAATCTCAGGCAAAAAGGTATACTTTTTGGCCTTGTCACTCCGGCGGGGGTCAGCATCATACAAACCGTCAATATCTGTTAAGATAATCAGCCAGTCGGCATGAATCAATCCGCTGACCAGTGCGGAAAGCATATCGTTATCCCCAAACGTCAGTTCATCCACGGCCACGGAGTCATTCTCATTGATGATGGGCAAGGCCTCCCGGGCCAGCAGTTCGGTCAATGTCCTATAAGCATTGTTGTACCGTTCCCGGTCAGCAAAATCATAGCGCGTTAACAAAAGCTGGGCGGTGACAATGCCGTGTTTGGCAAAGGCGCGGGTATAACCTTGCATCAGTAATCCTTGGCCCACAGCCGCTGCTGCTTGTTTGCCCTTAATCGTGACCGGTCTGGTGGGATAGCCCAGCAGGGTAAAACCTGCTGCTACCGCCCCTGAAGAAATTAAAATCACTTCATATCCTGTCTGTTTTAATCTGGCCAGCGCCTGCACATGCTCATTCAGTTTTTGTTCACATAAGCCACCATTGGCAGTGGTCAATGAGCTGCTGCCGATTTTAACCACGATCCGTTCCGTTCCCATTTACCCATCCCTCTTTTGGCCTTGGTCGCTTAAACAAAAAAGTCCTTCTGTCCAACAAAAGGACGGAAGGACCGCGGTACCACCTTTTTTGACACCTTGCTCAGCACAGAAGGTTTGACAGCAACAAACCACTGTGCAAGGAAACAAGATGTCCACTCTTGCCCCTATCGCGGGCCAACGGTTGGGTTCATTCCCCAACGGCTCCAGGGTGGGTTCAATGGCTTTGGTAATGATGAAACCTTCCAGCCTGTGGGTTTCACTCTCTGTCACTTCAAAGCCATTTACTGGCCCCTTCACCGCCACGTTAAGATGTGTTGAATTATTAAACTATTATCCTAAGAATTGAGGTACTTGTCAATACTCATCAATCCCTGAGACGGTCCACATCCAATTTCGTCACCCGGGTATAATTGCCCCGTTTAATGTCTTCAGGTGATGCCTCTTCTTCCAATTCGTCCATTTCCATACTTGGAGCAATTGTTGGTCCTTCCTCCTGAGCCTTCCGGTCTCGATGCTTACCTGCTTTGTTCATTCTGCCTAACCTCCGTTTCTTGATATGTATGACAACTTTACATACCCCGGCTTTGTTAGTTTATCACTGTGATCCCGATTCCTTCCCGAAAGATCTTTCCAGTTTTTTATGCACAAACATGGCTGCTAACGATTAATTTTTCTTCTCTCTATTCAATTTCATGTTAAAATTCTGTTCATTTTCATGTTAAAATAAGGCTTAAAACACCATTTGAAAGGAGGATGCCGGACTATGCCCATCAATATTCCTGATAACTTGCCGGCCAAAGAGACGCTGTTAAATGAAAATATATTTGTTATGGGAGAAAACCGGGCCTACCACCAGGATATCCGGCCTTTAAACATCCTTATCCTTAACCTGATGCCTGAAAAAGAAAAAACGGAAACACAGCTTCTGCGCCTCTTGGGCAATACCCCCTTGCAGGTCAATATCACGCTGTTACGTCCGATCACACATAACTCCAAGACCACCTCCCAAACCCATCTGGAGCAGTTCTACACCACATTTGATAAAGTAGAAGCCCGCAAATTTGACGGGCTTATCATTACTGGTGCACCAGTGGAACATCTGGCCTTTTCTGATGTCAATTATTGGAATGAATTACAAACCATTATGGATTGGTCCAAAACCAATGTCACCTCTACCCTGCACATTTGCTGGGGGGCACAGGCAGGCTTATTCCATCATTTTGGAATTCCCAAACACCCGCTTCCGCGGAAGCTGTTCGGTGTTTTTACCCATCACACCCTTAAGGAGGGCGTGACGTTATTGCGCGGATTTGATGAACAGTTTCTGGTGCCCCATTCCCGTTACACCGAAACGCGTTTGGAAGATGTGCAACAGGTGTCTGAGCTGGACGTCTTAGCCGTTTCAGACGAGGCAGGTGTCTACCTGGTGGCCACCAAAGACGGCAGACAGATTTTTGTCACTGGCCATCCGGAATATGATGCTTTAACCTTGGATAACGAATATCGCCGTGATTTGGCAAAAGGACTGACGATTCACCTGCCACAGCATTATTATCCGAACGATGACCCCGAGCGCACACCTGCCAACAGGTGGCGTTCACATGCCCACTTATTGTTCGCCAATTGGCTCAATTACTACGTCTACCAAGAAACACCCTATGATTGGTTCTAACGTGCAAAAAAAAGCTGCCGGGACACAGGGCCCGGCAGGTTCGGTGTTTAGACACCAACAATGTTGATTTGATCGTTACAGTGTGGCAATAGCGGCAAGTCTTTTAATCCAACCATCAAACTCGATTCAGATACTGCTCACCTCCTTTCATTAGTTAATCTATTCAAAGGATGCTGCGGTGGTCTAGGTTAATAGAGTAGGAACGTGTCGATTTTTATAAAAAGTTTCTTAGATTTGAATTCCCAAGTGGAATTCACCAAGGCATTTCCTGCTCTCACCTCCTTTCGTTACTATACTTTATGTCGGCAGCAGGATTTTGCTTGTACACCAAACTAGAACAATCATTTATTTTTTTCCCTATAAACCTATTTATCAGTTTTAAAATCTCAAAAAAATAGGTTTAATGCTAGTCATATACAAGCTAAATACCATATTGTGTGGACAAGAATCCCCCGGCAATTGCCGTTTTTTATCTAAATGTTACGCTGGTGCACAAATCAGGGGCTGCCTCAGTGATATCTGAGACAGCCCCTGTACTTACGAGTTGGCGGAGCCTTTTTTTCTTTCATCAAATCAACCTTGTTAGTGTCTAACTTTTTGGGGAGAGAACAAACACCCCAATTTTGGATATGCACAAATCCTCAGCCCCGAACCAACTCTTGCTCCTATTCTATGTCAAATGGCTATAAACGGCTACAAAATTGGGCAGATCAACCATATGGTATTTAAACAGCATAAAATAACCCTGCTGGAAGGACCCAGCAGGGTTTGTATTAGACACGAACAACCAGATGAAATCCATCACTAGCAAGCGATCATTTGTTCTTGTTTCGCTCATAGACATTGATACAATAATATAAATCATTTTAAATCAATCGCTTGTCTATAGCAAATTCAATAGATGATACATAAAAATAAAGTACAAGTTAATACAACTGCTAAGCAAGGAGGTGGCGAAAAATGTCAATTCATGGTATCTATCTTCGTGATAAAGTTGGAAAATGTGTTGCTGTCAATGGTGGTGGTCCGGAGGCTCGATCAGGGCTATTACTAGATGTACAAAGAGATTATTTGGCTTTGAATACCAAAGAAGAAGGGGTGATCTATTATAACTTAAAGCATATTAAAAGTCTTACAGTAATTAAACAAAGTATTTGTGACAAGTTAGATACAGTAACACCACCATTTATTAAGGAGTTTAATTTTACCAGACTTCTGTTTAGATTAATCAATCAAACCATTCAAATTAATCGTGGAGGACCTGATAAATTAATCGGTCTACTTACTGATGTTACTTCTTCTCACCTGACTGTAGTAGTTGGTGGAGAAAATATCACAGTACCCATATTTCATATAAAAAATGTTAGTGTTGTAGTTCCCAAAAAAGTAGAAAAAGATATCAAAAAAGAAAAAAAAGATATTATAAAGAAAAAGAAAACTAAGAAATCTATGAAATTTAAAAAATGAAGATAAATATGGAATTAAGCAGGGGTCTCTATCCTTTTGTGAAAGGTACCCCAGGTTTGCTCAAATGCATCTAGCTCTTCGAGAGCAGCTCCTTCCGTTGCCAATTTGTAAATGGCTTAAGATCGGCCGTGATCTACTTGATCTCTTTATAAGACACATTACGGATGAAATTGCAATTTGATGGATGTGTCAACACTGCCTATAGCGGCCGATTTTGCCATTCTTCAATATCTTCATTACCGTGACATTGGAAAAAGGAGGGGTAGAATGATTAGTTTTTTACTCATTTTAATTGCAGGTGTTCCCTTCTATTTATTACTCAACCCCCCTCAATTATCCCCAGCAAAAAAACCTGCTCCGTTGACCATTAATGAGATGTACCACTTGAATATTTCATATGTAGAATCAGGTGAATCTAAATGAGTTTTGAAACTATTTTTACAATTATAATCTTTGGATTTACCGTATTTTTCCTTGTATGGAGGCCCCGTGGGATGAATGAAGCACTCCCAACTTCTATTGGGGCCGCTTTAATTATAATGGCAGGTATCGTTACATTAGCGGATACTGTAGAAATACTCAATATTATTAGTGGAGCCGCCATTACCATCATTGCTACTATTATCATGTCACTTGTTCTCGACAGTATTGGCTTCTTTCGCTGGACAGCTGTCAATATCATAAAAAAAGCGAATGGTTCAGGTGTTTTACTTTATTGGTACATTTGTTTGCTCTGTTTTTTAATGACCCTGTTTTTTAATAACGATGGAAGCATCCTAATCACCACACCTATCATTATTCAGATCGTCACCATATTGAATTTAAAACCGCATCAAAAAATGCCCTATTTATTTGCCGGTGTTTTGGTTGCCACTACAAGCAGCAGTCCAATTGCAGTTAGTAATTTAGCTAATCTCATTGCATTGAGAATTGTGGGGTTGGATATCAATGCTTATGTCGCATTAATGTTCGTTCCAACCATCATCGGAATCACTGTTCTTACTTTACTGCTTTATCTATTTTTCAAAAAGGATATCCCCAAGAAGATCCTCGCTTTGCCGGACTCCGATCATATATCCATACAGCTGAATTCAATGTATGGTATGGACCATTCCAAAAAACATAACACACTGGTCGTTGATAAATTTCATCATCCTTTAAAGAAAGATCCGAATTATCTGCCAGAAATTAACTGGTCGTTGTTCCGTATCTGTATCACGATTGTGATATTTACGAGAGCAAGTTTCTTTCTTGGATCAAGCTTTGGAATTCCATTAGAATGGATCGCTATGTTCGGCGCTTTTCTTTTAATACTAGTCAGATGGTATAGAAACGGTACCGGAGCTATAGATGTGCTTAAAAAGACCCCTTGGTACATCCTTATTTTTGCCTTCAGTATTTATGTGATCGTACACGCCTTGCATAAAATTGGGCTCACCTTTGTACTGGTAACTTATTTCGAAGGGCTTATTTCAATGAGTCATTTTCATGCCATTTTTGTTACCGGTATTTTAGTTGCGATCCTCTCAAATATCTTCAACAATATACCTGCCGTCATGATTGGTACGCTTTCACTTATGGAAATGGGTCTTGATACTCACACGATGCACTTAGCCTATCTTGCTAACATTATCGGCAGTGATATTGGTGCGCTTATTTCACCGATGGGAACATTAGCCACTCTGCTATGGATATACATTCTGAGGTTGAATAAGATTCCCATTACATGGGGGAAATATTTCAGGGTCGCCATTTGTGTTATTCCACTTTCGTTGCTCGTATGCTTATTAGGTTTATATTTGTGGAGTCGATTATTTATCTGAGGTGAAAACGATATGAAAACTCTTAATTCCTACGTTGGAAAAATTGTAGATTTAGAAGTTTCCGGAAAGTTATTTTACACCGGTTTTCTTGTTGATGTTGGAGATGATATTATCGTCCTTAACACTGGAGAAAAATTTCTGTATTTACCATTCATCCACATACACAATATTAAACTGAGTAAAACCGAAGAAAGCGAGATAGAGGACTCAACCGCTTCATCTGCACACATTGATACTGAGGCAGATGAAGTCACTTACCGGAAATTATTAGAAAATGCCAGGGAGTTATTTTTAGAAATATATATAACAGAAAACCATACAATACATGGTTATCTTATAAATATTATGGATGATTATTTTGTATTTTATTCACCGGTCTATCATACCATGTTTATATCCCTTGATCATCTTAAATATTTTACGCCGTACAATCCAGGTTTAACTCCTTACTCTGTAGGCATCGAGCACTTTCCCGTTAAACCATTCAATGGCAGTCTTGCTCATAATTTTGAACAACAATTAAAGCTATTGGAGGGGAAATTTATTCTACTTGATTTAGGTCAAAATCCAAATAAAATAGGATTCTTTAAAAAATTGGAATGTAATACCATACAACTTACGACAGCTAACAGAGAAACGTTTCATTGGAATATCCGCCATATAAAAACAGTGCATTTACCTTAAAAGAGCCTTTTCAGAAATCCAAGTCTGTGTAGGGATATGCCCCAGAGATGTGGAGTCCTCCTTGTGGTATAGATTAAGGGGCAGTAGCTGCTGATACCTCGTATCATACCAGGAGGGCTTTTTTCTGGTGCAAACCTCGTGCATAATAATGGTAAAAATATTATATCGTACGGAGGACATATATGTTTATCCTAAAAAATATTCGTTATAAAGACATTCTTCATATCAAGTCCTTACATATTCCTCCCCGGCGCATCACCTGTATTATCGGCGAGAGTGGGAGCGGAAAAACAACCTTGTTCAAACTGCTCAACCACATGATCAGCCCAGACGAGGGGGAGATTGAATATAAAGGTCAGTCCGTCGAGGATATGGATCCTATACAGCTACGGCGGCAAGTCATTATGGTACCGCAGGAGCCCGTTGTCTTTGGTGAGACAGTCAAGGACGATTTACTGGCAGGCTTGCGTTTTGCAGAGCAACCTGAGGTGGATGACAAACAGCTCAAAGCAATATTGGCTGTGGTCAATCTGCACAAGGATTTAGCTGACAGTGTTCAGTATTTGTCAGGGGGAGAAAAGCAGCGGCTTGCTTTGGCCCGTGCCTTATTAATCAATCCCGATGTTTATTTGTTGGATGAACCCACATCTGCGCTCGATGAACAAACGGAGGAGACGGTGATGGAACGGATCATCGGCCATATCAAAAAACAGGACAAAACATTGGTCATCATTACCCATTCCTCATTTGTTGCCAATCAGTACGGAGAATATGTATTGAAACTAAAAGACGGAGATTTAAGCGTCATAAAGGGGTGAGACGTGTGGATGCTTTAACATTGGGTTTTTGGCAAGTGGCAGCGGCTTATATTTTTGTTTTAATCGTGGTCCTGATTTTCAAATTTAAAAACATTAATAAAGAAAAAGAGCTGCTCATCTCGGTCATCCGCATGACCCTGCAGCTGATTTTGGTGGGGTATATTCTTACCTTTATCTTTGAAGAACAGAACATGATCTATACGATTTTGTCTTTGGCGGTGATGCAGACTTTCGCCATTCATAATATTTTTCAGCGTGTTCAGTGCCCTTTAACCCCCAAGATGAAAGGGTTGATTGCCCTCTCCATGACCACCGGCACCTTGGTCAGTCTGTTTTACTTTATTCTCGTGGTCGTTAAGGTGTCCCCCTGGTATGAACCCCGTTACTTCATTCCGCTGGCGGGAATGATGATCGGCAACGCCATGACCGGCATTACACTAGGGGTAGACCGGCTAGTAGAAGGGATGAAATCTGAACAGCAACGGATAGAAGCAGCCCTTATGCTAGGAGCAACTCCTCAACTGGCCACCGATCCCATTGTTAAACATGCGTTTCATTCGGCCATTCTGCCCACCATTAATTCAATGGTAGGCATGGGCATCGTCTTTTTGCCCGGGATGATGACGGGGCAAATTCTAGCCGGTGCTTCCCCGCTCACAGCTGTACAATATCAAATTGCCATCATGCTGGGGGTGACCGGCAGCGTGGCGTTAACTGTGATCCTATTTGTTCAAATGGGATATAAAACGTTTTTTAATGCGCGTGTCCAACTGCTCCGTCAGGACAGCGAAAGTTGACGGATCGTAAAGCTCAATCCCCCCTTGTCTTCCTCTTCCGGTAGAGCCGGGTGGTGAGCATATAACCTGGAAGTCCCAGCACTGCGACAATGATCAGATAAGGGATGAGCGTAACCAGTAATACAAATCCCCGCTGAGCCAGCCTCCCAATGTTATGCACCGATTGCTTTAATCCTGCCCAGGCTTCGTGCCAAACGGATTTGTTATCTTGTGCGCCCAGGTATTCCTTTTCCTCTACTTGCCTTATATCCAGTGTGACCCGTACAGTGGATGTAACACGGTCTAGGTACTGTTGCCGGCCCTGGATGGTTTCAATTTGTTCCCTGATCCGTGACAACTCCTTCTCCAGTTTTAACATATCCTCGATTGTTTCAGCCTGATCATATAAGCTTAACAAACGTTCTTCATGCTTGGTCAGGTTGCGCAAGCGGGATTCATTATCCACATATTCCACGGTCACATCCTGCCCATGAACCGAACGGCGAAGCACATTGCCGTAGGTTTCTATCTCTTGCAATAAAGAAACCGCTTGCCCCACCGGCAACCGCAAAATCACATGAGCATGATATTCTGCCTGGCGATGAGGCGTCTCCACCTCCCATTGTTCGACACTTTCAATATATGCCCCGGATATCCTGTTGACAAGTTTTTCGACTCGCTCCAGTGTCTGGTCCAAATCTTGCACATCCAGATGGAGATACTGCTCACGGATAATTTTACGCTCTGGGTCTCCATCCATACTTCCCGCCTCTGCTTCTGCCGCCTCTTCTTCCCTGATGGCTGATGAGCGCTCAATGGCCGTATCGGCGCTCTCTGCTTGGCCCTCATGGGTGATCCATTTTGCATCGCCGGCCTCACCCGCCATATCCCCGGATGAAGCAGAACAACCGCTGATCATGACCAGTAAAGCCATCACCAATGAACAATACCAGGTATGCATTCTTTTTTTAACCAAAATAGTTTCCCCCTTATTGATCACATGCCATTTATCTGCATAGACGGGTAAAGGACATCAAATGTTGCACAGAATGGAAAGAAAGAGTTCCAGCTCTATCACTTCCCACCGTTTAAAAAAGAAACGGCCCTCTCTTAAAGCTTGAGGCCGTCAGACTTCTTTTTGAGCAACGGATAATAGCCTGCTTTATCCAATTCTTCCGCAATCACTTCATATCCCTTGGCGTTGGGGTGCAGGCGGTCAATCCACAACACTTGGCCTTCCCTACCTTTAAAGGCCTTATAGACTGGGATCACCTTGACAGTCGGCTGCTCTTCAAACCGTTTTAACTCCTGATTAAATTTTTTTATCCATTTTTCTGCCACTTTCAAGTGCGGGTACGGATTGTAGATCTCAAGTAACCGGATGATATAACCCTGTTTCTGATCTTTTTTCAAGGTACTGATCATGGTCATAATATGGGACATGTTTCTTCTAAATTCTTTGAGAGCTTGCTGCAAGACTGTTTCATGACAGGTTTTTAAAAAAGGCTTTGAGGCCTTGCGCAAGTCATTGCCACCGACACTGAGAGTGATAAGATGCGCGCGTTGAAGGTCGTGTTGTAGTTGGGCATTTGACATGATGTGCCGAATATCCGTTGATGTCGCCCCGTTTTTGGCATAACTTTTGAGCTGAATATTCCGTTTCAAAGCATGTTCAGCCTTTTTCTTATACTGCTGAACAAAACCGGGCTTAAAGAGCGTGCCGATGCCCACTGTTAATGAGTCCCCCAAGGCCACATACAAGAGAGGGTGACGCTGGTCTTCTCTCACTTGAGATGCCCCTGTCTCCTTTCTGCTTTTTTCGGGTGGACTATGATTGTTATATTCAACAAACTGACAGATTGACTCATAAAATGGTGAAGATGGGAGCAGGGACATCTCTGCAGCAAAACAACGCACCCTTAGGCCGGCCGATACTTATCAGCTGCACACGTTCGCTATGACCTTCGCTCTTCCTCTGAAGTCTGAATCGCCCTTGCTTTTGGCAGCCGCCACTTATAAAAAACTGAAACCATACGCAAGACCACAACGATCACAAATAAAAAATAGGTAGTCCAAGGCGGAATAACCCACCCCATCCCAACAATAAAGCCGGCCAGGGCCGCCCACAGGGCATAAATTTCGTCTCTGAACACCAGCGGCTTCCGCCCAACCAAGACATCACGGATAATGCCTCCCCCTGTTCCGGTTAACGTGGCGGCCACAATGACAGCGGCCAAGGAATGCCCGGCCTGGCTGGCCAGCATAGCCCCCTGGATGGCAAAGGCAGACAGACCAATTGCATCAAAAAAGTGGCCCCAGCGGTTCCAAGGTTTGATAATCAACTGGGGGAGCACCATCAACAAACTGACCACGACAAAAACAATAATAAACAACATTTGCTGTTCCCACAACAATGAAACGGGAAGACCAAGCAACACATTGCGTACCGCTCCCCCGCCGAACGCCGTGACAAAGCTGAGCACATACACACCCAAAAGATCATACTCTTCACGCATGGCCACAATCGCTCCACTGATCGCAAAAGCCATGGTTCCGATCACGTTAAGCACTTCCCAAGTCAAGTTGACCACTCTCTTTCTAGCCGCTCCTTCATCATTTTAATTTGTGGCCAAGGGTAAATACACCGAAAAAGTTGTCCCCTCATTTATTGTGCTGGACACATTGACCGTCCCTTTATGATTCTCAATGATACTATAACTCACCGCAAGTCCCAAACCTGTTCCCTTTTCTTTCGTTGTGAAAAAGGGCTGCCCCAGTTTATTCAATATCTCATTTGGAATACCGCATCCATGGTCAGTAAAACGAATGGCCACCTTATCCTCTTCTTGCTCAATCTTAATCAAAAGCTTACCGCCTTGGGGCATGGCATCGATGCCGTTTTTGATTAAATTAATAAATACTTGTTTAATCTGATTATGGTCACAATAAATATGTAAATTGGTCTCAGTAAACTGAGTCATGATTTGCACATTTTTCATGATGGCCTCAGTTTCAAGCAGCGTTACCACCTGTTTTATCAGCCCCTGGACCTCATGGAGCTCAAATTTAAAGTGATGAGGCTTGGCCAGTAATAACAGTTCTTGTACAATTGTTTCTATTCTACTCAACTCATCATGCATTACATCTATATATTCTTGTTTAAATTGATGCCCAGCTTGCATCAACTTCAAAAATCCTTTTATGCACGTTAAGGGATTGCGTATTTCATGGGCGATACCTGCCGCCAGCTGGCCTGCCAGCGAAAGTTTTTCGGACTTGCGCATCAGCTCCTCTGCCTTAACCCGCTCGGTAAGATCCTGACTAGTTCCGATCATGCGCACCGGTTCTCCCTGCTCATCAAAATAAACTTCTCCGATAGCGTGTATAAATATCTCCTGTTTGTCAGGATGCTGAATTCTAAAAACGGCATTATAGGGCTTTCGATGTAATAATGATTCGTTAACCAATTGCTGTACAAGGGCACGATCTTCAGGATGAACGAAGCGAATAAATTTTTCATAGGTATCTATATCCCCTGGATTTACGCCCATCATTTTACATAATTCATTTGAACAGAACAAGAAGTTTTCCTTAATATTCCACTCCCAACTTCCCAAACGGGCTATTATTTGAGCCAGAGCCAGCCTTGTCTCACTTTTGCGCAATTTTTCTTCTGACAGTTTCCGTTCCGTTATATCTTTGGCAATCCCATACACGCCGATGATCTCATTGTTAACAAATATTGGGAGATTTGTCACATTGACGATGATGCGTTTACCGTCCTTACTGATCGCAGTGACATCGTAATTTTGGGGGTTCCCTTGAACTGCCAGTTGGAAATGACGTTTAGTGCGCGCCAAGTCTTCAGGGTCAAATAATGGTTCAAAATTCATTTGCAATGCTTCCGATACAAAATAGCCAAACAGCTTGACAAAACTTTGATTAACCGACATGAAATTGCCTTGAAGATCAACGGAATAAACAGCATCCGGATGATATTCGAACAGGGACTTATAGTGTTCCTTGCTTTCGTCTAACTCTCTTTTATTAATGGTAATATCTCGGAAATGAACGGAAAGTCCGCAATTTGAGGGATAAGCACGTACATCAAACCACCGATCCAGTGGAGGGTAGTATTCTTGAAACTTGACGGTCATTTTTTCAGTCATGGCTCTATGGTATTGCTCATGAAACGACAAACCAACGGCGGGGAATTCATCCCAAACGCATTTACCAATTAGATCCTCCCTCTTTTTTAATAAAATCCTTGCCGCTTCTCTATTCACGTAGGTAAAACGCCAGTTATGATCCAAGGAAAAAAAAGCATCCGGGAGATGATCGAGCAGCCCAGTAACCTCTTCGATACCTTTGGCCCCAGTTGGATTGTCCCATTTTTCCTTGTTCATGTTGCGCCCCCTTATTTGGTTGTAATATCTTTTTATAATACCTTAATTTTCAGATTAAAATCACAATGTTTCCTGCTTCACGAACACTCCCCTTTATATTAAGCTTTATGTACCAGGCCTTTTTACGTGAAACATGTGCTTTTATCTAAAAAGGAAAACGGAATCTTCTTCGACAACAACTCCTGTCTTTACGACGGATGCATAAACTCCAAACTTGTTTTGTCTTTGTCTTTGACAAACCACCGTTGCCAAGAGAGAGGGGTCCCTGGTTCCATCGTTCAATCAACAAGTTTGGCCGGAAACGGTGAATATCAACCTTTTGCCCCCATACATCAATCGTTGATAGTCAGTACAACGGGTTAAATCTCGTTTGTAACAGGCTCTTAATTTGTCAGTTAAACGTAAACCGACTGTCAGTCATGTTGTTACCATCATTATACTCTTCACATGGAATACACGAAGTGACAAATATCACAGTTCACGAAATTGCCCTAGTTTCTGACCTCCTCCGCTTCCTCCTTCAACCAGATTTCACTTCAATCCAAGTGATAAGAAGAAAAGATGGCCTCAATGACCATCTGTGCCTGTCATGTGATTAGACTGTTGCCCTTTTCCAGTCAGGATCAAATAAGCCCGTTGAACTTTTCCTCATCTGTTGGCTGGGGGACGTGTGCCAAAGGATAATCAAGGCCCAAAGCTTTCCATTTATAAACGCCCAGCCGATGATAAGGGAGTAGTTCTATTTTTTGTACATTGGGCAATGTCTTGATAAATCGACCCAGGCGGTCCAAATCATGCTGATCATCCGTATAACCCGGCACAAGCACATGCCGGATTCAAACCGGTATTTCTTTCTCAGCCAGATAACAGGCAAATTGTAATATGAGGCCATTGGACCGTCCGGTGAAACAAAAAGAAGAATGCCGGGCAACCGCACGACCGACATTCTTTACTTTGGCACGGCTATTATTCCGCTGATTGATGTTTTTTGCGTATCTGCAACAGGTGATTGACACTGTCTGCTTCCCTGTCTTCCACAACATGTTTAAGGGCAGCCATTTTATTATCCCAAAAACGTTCGTAATAAGACAGCCAGCGCTTGAGTTCCAACAAAGGGTCAGGCTGAAGTTTGTACCGCGTCTCCCGCCCAACTTTGTGCTTCTGCACAAGTCCCGCTTCCCACAGGATGCGCAGGTGCTTCGACACTGCAGTCCGGCTTATTGGAAAGTTTCTGCTTATATCGGTAACAGGCAATTCTTTGTCTGCCAGCAGTCTGAGCAGCTTGCGCCGGGTAGGATCGGCAATGGCCTGAAACACATCATGTTTGGGCCGCGCTCCCATGTTACTAGTCAACCACCTTGCGCAGTTCTTGTAATACGATGGATTCCCAACCATTGTCCATTCTGTCTCGGACCACTGCCTGTTTTTCTCCTGTTCCGGGCATCTCTTCCTCCGGCGCTCCCCACCCGGAATGAATCAGTGTAAACTGGGTTTTTCCTCCTACATCCTTCAGTTCAAAGCTCACTTGCCACAATTCCCCCCATGAAAAAGAGAGCCGGTGAGGCGGTTCTAGTTCCAACACTTTACACGGCGTGGGACCGTAAGGGGTTCGCAAAGTGAACTCATATCCGGGCTGGAGGTTTTGATTTATCCCGTAATATCCCGTTTGTTGTAACCGATAAATCCACTGGCGATCAACACAAGTGCGATCACGGTCAGCATGACAACCGGAGTGAAGGCCATCTCTTCTACAGGCAGCTGCGGAATGTGACTGAAAGGCGTGACATTCACCATCCAATCCGGAAATTGGAACAGCCCGCCCAAGTAGACAACCATAAAGGAGTAAATCAAATACAGCCAAGTGAAACCGGAAAACTGCGGCGCTACCCCTATAAGCAGAACGGCAATGCCAATCATCACCCACATCGCCGGCAAATAAACCAATGCCGCTTGCATAAACGTCCCAAACGGAATGCTATCCATGACTGCCGTTGCCGCAACACCCATTCCCGCCGCTGCCAGGGACAGCATGAGCAGGCCACCGACAAGGGCAATGATGAAGTAGCTTCCCAACAGCCGTGTGCGAGAGACCGCCCGTCCTATCAAATGCTCTGTCCGGTTGTTTTTCTCTTCCCCTTTCAATTTAAACACGAACATCAGTGCTGGAATGGTACAGAATAAGGATATCACCGACATCAACATGGCTACAAATTGTTCAGTTAAGGGCATGCCTTCGACCGGGTTCAAAAACTCTTGCATTAATTCATTATCTGCAAAAAATGCTTCCGTATCACCCAGTACAGAACCATACGACGCACCTAATATAAATAAACCAATCCCCCAGGCAATCATCCCTGTTCGCTGAAGCCTTAACGCCAAACCCAAGGGCGTTTGCAGAAATGGCGAGGCATGTTTTCGACCGGGTTTCGAGGGCAGAAATCCCGCTTCCAAATCACGTCTGGCATTTAAATAAAAGGCCAGAATGGCAAATACGAGCGCTGTGCCAATCATTAAAAAGATGGGCCACCAGACATTATTGACATAGACCTCGGTGCCATGAACCCAGCCAAACGGTGATAACCAGGACAGCGTCTCGTTGCTCACATCACCAATGGCCCGGAGCAAATAGGCCAAACCGAGGGCAGCAAACGACAGGCCCAGCGTGCCGCGCGAACTTTCAGACAGCTGGGCAAAAAAGGCGGTCACAGCTGCAAAGAAAATGCCAATGGCACCTAAGGCCGCACCGTATAATAATGAACCCTCCAGATCCATGCTGTCTATATTCAACAGATATAAACCAAAGCCATGCATCAAGGCCAACAGCACATTAACCCCGCATATAACTAAAATTGCGGCTGCCAAATGAGACAGACGTCCCGTCGGCAGTGACCGAATCAATTCAATACGGCCTTGTTCTTCGTCCGCACGCGTATGGCGCGTGACGAGTAAAATATTCATAATCCCCACGATCACAGCAGTAAACACCAACATTTGGTGCGCCATCATGGCCCCTAATGTATAATGGTCTAAGCCATAGCCGGGGCCGACCATTGCGGTCATTGCCGGATTAATCATCACTTCAGCAAGCGCTTGGCGTTCTGCTTGGGTAGGATATAAATGAGTAAATGCTGTTGCAGTGGCCACTGTCACTGTCGTTAAAGCGAGCAGCCATACTGGGATACGAATCCGGTCCCGCCGGATGATAAACCGAGACAGTCTTTCCGTATTGGCAAATAAGTGTTTGGACATTAGGATGCACCTCCCGCTCCTGTCCGTTCCACATGCGCCTCTCCTTCGTAATAGCGCATAAATAAATCTTCCAGCGTTGGCGGCGCACTTTCTAATCTGATCACGCCAAACTGGCTCACATATTTGATGATATTGTCCAATTCCTCAGTATCCACTTGGAACCTGACTGTCTGGCCTTCCACCACAATATCATGGACACCTTTTAACTCACCCAGAGACGCTAAGGGCTGCTTCGTCTCCACAAGCAAATGGGTGCGCGTCAAGTGGCGGAGTTCGCTTAACGCACCTGACTCAATGATTTTTCCTTTGCGGATAATGCCCACCTTATCACATAATTTTTCAACCTCGGACAAAATGTGACTGGACAAGAGCACACTTTTGCCTTCTCTTTTCACATCCAGCACACATTCCTGAAACACTCTTTCCATCAGCGGATCCAGACCCGATGTGGGCTCATCCAAAATATACAAGTCTGCATCCGCTGCAAAGGCCGCAACCAAAGCCACTTTCTGCCGGTTCCCTTTCGAGTACGTATGACATTTCTTGGATGGATCCAAGTTGAATTTTTCAATGAGCTCCTCCCGGCGGCTCTTGTTATTCGTTCCCCTTAACTTGACAAATAAATCGATCACCTCGCCCCCTGTCAGATTGGGCCATAGATTGACGTCCCCCGGTACATAGGCCACGCGTTTATGAATGTCAACCGCATCTTGCCAAACATCCTTGCCAAAAATTTTCGCTTCTCCCCCATCCGCTTTAAGCATTCCCAGCAGTATGCGGATCGTTGTCGATTTTCCCGCTCCGTTGGGCCCGATAAAGCCGTATATTTCCCCTTCATTCACTTCCAAGTCCACACCATCCAAGGCAGTAATATGACCAAACCTCTTTGTTAAGCGACGGGCTTCTAAGATGGCCATAGAGTAAACCCTCCTTTTATTTATAAAACACCTTTTTGAATACATCGAGGAACTCAAAAAATTCATCCCAATAAGGGTCCCAGTCGATGGCTGTAAGTTTCTGGCCTTTCAGGCGGTTGAGCAGGTCTTTCTCGTATCCTTCCATGGCCCAACGAATAATATGAAATACTTTGTCAGCATCTACATCATCTCTAAATAATGTGTAATCAACATGGCCGTATATCTTGGCATAACCCAGTTTTCTTATTTCTTCAAGTCGTTTGGCTAAATCCGCAGGCAATTCAACCTCTTGATTAAGCCAAATGTTCCCTAAAAAATGAAAAACATGGGGGTTCTCAGTATAAACTTTCATTTTGATTTGCGCCGCTTGCTTATATCTTTCGATGAAGTCGGATTCACGTTCATCAATAAGGTTCAGGTATTCATTGACCACGTAGTCTAAACAGTAGTCAACCAAATAGTGATACAACTCTTTTTTACTGTTGAAGTAGTAAAAAAGCATGCCTTTGCCTATGCCAGCTTCCCTTACGATTCGATTGGTTGACGCCTGCTCGTAGCCGTGCTCTGCAAATTCTGCCAGTGCTGCATTGATAATTCTTTGTTGTTTTGAAGGCTCTAATTGAGAAAATGTCTTGGTAATCACCAATCCCTCCTTAAAAAACAGGTAGACCACACTGGTCGATTCCAAGTATACACTTTTCGACCACTCCGGTCAATATATAGGACTCACTTTTTCCCAATTATTGCTTGCGATTTTGTCCGGATAATAATGACCCCCTTTACACTGACCGGTTGGTCTTAACTTCCGTGTAAAGGGGGTTGGACAAGTCCAGCTGTTACATTTAATTTCTATAATTTAACAGTTCAGACACTGTTGTAAACGTATAACCTTGTTCTTTTAATGCCGTAATAATTCCTTTTACTGCGTTTAATGATTCTCTACGGCTTTCATACATGACATGCAGTAGAATAATGGAACCAGGCTCAATGTTCTCTACAACATAATCTATTATTTTGTCAGCATCCATGGCAATTTCGGGATACGACTCCGGTTCAATATTCCATAAAATTGTTTTTCGCTCGTGATGATTTAAGTAATAAGGAAGTAATATCAATCTCTTACCAAAAGGAGGTCGAAAATGAATCTCACCTTGATAACCCGCTTGACGAATTAATTCATCCGTCTTTTCAATTTCCTCTTTAATGAAAGCAGGTGTTTTAAACACCATCCGCTGGTGTGAGTAAGAATGATTGCCGATTTCATGCCCATCCTGAACGATTTTTTCTGCATACGCCATATTTTCTTCTATTTCCTGACCAGTTAAAAAGAACGTCGCTTTTACATCTTCCTCTCTTAAAATCTTGAGAATTTCGTCTGTATTTTCCCCAGGACCGTCATCAATAGTTAAGGCGAGCACTTGTTCATTTGTTTCAACTTTTACGACCAGACCACCAAACAATTGCAAACTTCTTGAGTTCATCAGTTCTAGCAAACCATATCCACTGGCCACTAATGCAAAAACAGAAATAATAATGCTTGTCACTGCTTTTTTCATTTTTTCTCCTTCTTGAGGTTTAAACGATACAATTTTGTTGCACGGCATTGTCATAGACGACTGCATCAAGGATCAGTAGCGACTGACCCAATTTTTATCGAGCTTGGCTTTTTTGATTTGTTTACTTCGTAGCTGTCCACAGGCAGCATCAATATCTGTTCCATGCTCCCGACGAATGCCACAGTTGATCCCTTTCCCCTTGAGCGTCTCATAAAACGCTTGCACTGCTTGTGGCGTACTTCTCTGGTATTGCTGATGTTCATCCACAGGGTTATAAGGAATTAAATTCACGTAGACCAGATGCCGCATGTGACCGATGAGATCTGCCAGTTGCAGGGCTTCTTGCTTGTGATCATTCACACCTTTGAGCAAAATATACTCAAAGGTAATCCTGCGGTTCGTTTTGGCCACATAATACTGGCAAGCACGCATAAGCTCTTTCAGGGGATAAGCTCTATTGATTTTCATGATCTGAGTGCGCAGTTCGTCATTAGGGGCATGCAGCGATATCGCTAAGTTGACTTGCAAATTGGCATCGGCAAATTGATAAATCTTAGGGACAATGCCGCTGGTGGATACCGTAATGTGCCTGGCGCCGATGGCCAGTCCTTGCTGTGCATTAATAATGTGCAAAAAATCCATCAACTGATCATAATTATCAAAGGGCTCACCAATGCCCATCACCACAACGTGACTGACTCTGTTACCCTGTTCATATTGATCAAGATATTGTTGGACCTTGATAATCTGTTCAACAATTTCACCACTTGACAGATCTCGGCTCTTCTTTAATAAACCACTGGCACAAAAAGTGCAGCCAATATTACAGCCGACTTGCGTTGTCACACAGACCGACAAACCGTAGTGATGTCTCATTAAAACAGTTTCAATCACATGACCATCCAGTAATTTAAACAGAAATTTAATCGTGCCATCCGCTGATTGCTGCTTGATTTGTTCGCTTAATGACTGGATGACAAAGTGATCCTGTAATAATTGAAGGCAATCTTTATTGACATTCTTCATTTCAGAGAAGTCTTTAACCCTCTTCTTATACAACCAATCCCACACTTGTTTGGCCCGAAAACTTTTTTGTCCGCGTTCCACAAGCCAAGCTGTTAATTGTTCCAGTGTCAGTCCATAGATGGAGTGCTTCATGGGTGTCCCTCTTTTCAAAGCGTTACAATTAGAATTTCCTACTTAATCATAAAACGAATTCCCTATGGAATCAAATGCTGGGAAATTTTATATCTTGAAGCGTATGATAAATGATTGTGATGATATACAATTAGTCTGCTAAATCTATGTAAACGGGTCTGTCACCACCACTTCTGAATCGGGCTTATTTTTGACAGTACAAATCGGTCAAGGATAAAGACAACCAAGATCGATATCCCAACCAATGGCATGATGAGGCCCTTTCCGAGCATGATAAAAAACACGGTTCGCGTGACTCTCGGGTCTTTCGGTTTAGCCGGCGCCCCCAATTTTCCTTCCTGTTTGCGTTTCCACCACATCATAATGGAGCTGATCATTATGCCAATCATGCCGAGACACACAATCAGTCCGATGATCTGATTTAGCAAGCCAAATAATCGGCCCTCGTGCAAAGCGATCCCAACTGTAATCCCCTTGGCCAGGATGCCATAATCGTCAAAACGGACATCACTTAACACAGCTCCGGTGTACTGATCAACATGAAGGGTGGCATTATCTCCCGGCTTTGAATGGGAGGTAGAGATCGTATAAACGCCTGTTTCTCCTTGGGGAAGGGTAATGGTATAGGGTTTATTCACTTGTTCCCTTTGCGCAATATAATCAACGTCTTCCAGCGATAGAGGGAGATACCCTGTCGCTCGCGATACTGGCACGGGCAAGTTCTCTGTGGCCCATGGAATATCTTCCGCCACGTCTTTGGTCCGTATGACAGATGCTGATTCCGGCTTTTCGGCAAAACTGTGCGCATAAGGGGGATAGCCGGTGTTGGTTGCGGAAGCCAAATTTTTAATTTGCTCCCCCATGACATCTGTCCAAGGCAGTCCTGTCACAATGACAATCAAAATAAACAGGGATAGCCAAAAGGCAGGGACGGCATGCATATCACGCCAGAATGTTCGCCCTTTCACATTGAACCGTGGTAGAATCGTGCCCCAGATGGAAGCTTTATTTCTCGGCCACCAGATATACAGCCCGGTCACGAGGAGAATCACCGCCCAACAGGCAGCCAGCTCCACAAACCGGTTGGCCAAAGCCCCTCCGATCAGCAATTCACTATAAAGCTTCCTAAAAATTTGGCTGAATTTTTCATCGTTTTTCAGGATTCCCTGTACATCTCCGGATTAGGGGTTGACGTAAGCTGTAGATCTTTCACCCTGATAAACGATGCCGACTTCAGTTGTTCGATTAGGGTCATCATAAAATTTTAATGAAGTAGTTACCGCTTCTGGATAGGCCTCTGTGACACTGTCTACTAGTACAGAAGGAGACAGGACAGCCTCTCCTTTTTCTTGAACCTCATACAAATCGTGATACAGATATGACTCAACCTGAGGATGAAAGAGATAAACGGCTCCGCTAAAAGCAAGAATAACTAAAAACGGGGCAAAAATAAGACCGGCATAAAAGTGCCATCTCCATACCGTTTGATATAGTGATGTCTTTGTTGTTGCGGTTTGTTTCATCGTATTTTCATCAAAATGAGTTTGTTTGCTCGTTTCCACGGTTTTTCCCTCCAACTTAGGCTTACTTTTTTACTCTTGCGTTAGGTCTTTATTCTCCCACCATCACTTCATGTTTTGTCATGGCATGGAACCCGCGGGCATCCACATGATACATCACATTGTAGGTCCCTGCTTTTTCAAATGTATACTCGAGTACATACTGACCGTCTCCACGGTGTCCAGCTTCGATCATTTCATGCTCAGTTTCATAGTCGTCCATAGCCTGGTGACCAGTATGATGCTCTTGACTGTCTTCTTCTAAAGCGTGATGTTCGGCTTCATCTCCTCTATGATCACGTTCTCCGATTTCTTTCTGTTCCTCTTCTGCAGACCATATTTCAAAACGAACCAACTCTGCGTCAGTTACTGCTTGTCCCTCCTGTGTCACTTCAGCAATAAGATATACCGCTTCCCCTGCCTTAATGTCTACTTCAGGCTCAGTATAGAAAGTGACTTCTATCGGAGCCTGTGGCATGGCCAAATCATCTGACTCATGTCCATGATGAGAATCATCGGATTGACAGGCAGTAAGCAACGTTGCAATGAGCAGGAGGAAAGCAATTGCCAGTTTCTTCACTTTAAACTTTCGCTCAAAATGCCAGATACGTTTCATTGTATTGTCTCCTTCCTTAAGTCTCTTCAATAACTTGTTTTACTCTGCTGAAATCCACCCTTGTTCATAAGCATAGCGGGTTAACTGGACCCGGTTATCCAGATGTAATTTCTGCATGATGTTTTTCAGATGATTCTTCACCGTATATTCGGAAATAGACAGGGACGTGGCTATATCCTTATTGGAAAATCCCTTGGCAACTAACTGCAACACTTCTTGCTCCCGTTGAGATAAAGGATTTGGTTCTTTTGCTCGTGGTTTTCTACTTTATGAAGGGGGTAGTCCTTTAGTTCCGCCAAATAAAGCAAAATATCCATTACTTTCACGTTTTTGTACAGTCCGCGTTCTTCTGGCAAATAACCGATTTTGTGGCGAAGAATTTCACCATGACTGTTAAAAGTAATCGTCCCTTCATCCGGATAGATAATGCCCATAATGTTCCGGATGGTTGTCGACTTACCTGCTCCATTTGGGCCGAGAATGGCCATAATTTCACCTTTCTGTACTTCAAATGATATATCGCGGATAACTTGGGTGTTTTTAAACGATTTTCCCAGTTTATCGACCTTAAGAACCGTTTCCATGTCCTCTCTCTCCTTAAACATCGTATTCTTTTGTACACTTGAATTATAGTTCCACTAATGACAAGATAAATTGGATACAGATAAAAAATAATGAATTGAAAAATGAGCTTCATACACCCTCACCTGATACCAAGTATTTCCTTTATTATACACAACATTTAAAATTTGATGGAGGCATTTTCACCACAAATATCATGGAATTAACCTACTCACAGACCGTCCACTCCTTTGTTCTTATGGTAAAATGTCCATAAGCAAGTTGTGCCTCTGGAGGTATCAAATGTTTAAATTTGGTAAAGATCAAAAACTTATCCAACGCATGCTTTATGATATGTTTTATACAAAGGTGTATAAAACAGCATATTTCATCACAAAAGATCCCCACCTTTCTCAAGATATTCTTCAAGAGACCTTTATTAAAGCATTTAATTATTATGATACTCTTCAAGACAAAGCAAAAATAGAATCATGGATGATGAGTATTGCCACACGTACGGCAATCGATGTGTTAAGAAAAAAGAATAAATTTAACTTTTCACCTTTGGAGGAAGATTTAATCGACGAATTCTCTATGAAAAACAAAGTGAGAGAAAGTAAAGTTGAAACAGAAGTGGAAAAAAGGTTTTTGAAAAAGTATATTTGGGAGCAAATTTATACTCTCCCTCCAGAATATAGAGTGGTTATTGTATTAAAATATATACACGGCATGAAAGAGACAGAAATTGCAGATACCCTAAACATTAAACTTGGAACGGTGAAATCAAGAGTACATCGGGCGAAGTCCAAAATGAGAGAAGCGATGGAAAGGGCAGAAATAAGGGAGAGTATAGAAGGTGAGATATTATGAATAAACAAGAATGGGATACAGAAAAAAACATTCAAATTGCAATTCAGGAAGACTACGAAAATACGCCTGAACCTCCTCTTTCCAAAGAGGAGACTTGGAATCACATTCAGAACACAATCGCAACGAGAAAAAATAAACCATTTCAACAGATAAGAAAGATGATTGCCGTAGTCATCCTATGTGCTGTCATGATTATCACACTATTTCAGTCATTAGATGTTTCTGCTAACAGCTGGGTTTCACAGCTAATTACAAAAGCTAAAGGTACCGTTACACAACTTATTGGCTCAGTAGGTGAACCAACACCATTGAATAAAAATCAACCTCCCCCTGACATTATTCATTACTCAGGAGAAGTCAAACTAGTAACCATGAGTTTAGAAGAAGCACAGGAGGTCACAAGCTTTTCAATCGTTCTTCCAAGCCATGTCCCTGAAGGGTTTAACCTTCGTGATGTTACCGTAGAACTTGTCGATGATGAAAAAAGTGACCAAATTATTCTTAACTATGTTAAAGGAGAAGAAACGTTAACGATAAGAGAAACGAATATACAAGAACAAATGGGCTATTCGATTGGTGTAGATCATGAAGATACTAAAATTATAGATGTTGATATTCAAGGGAACAGCGGAACCCTCTTCATATTTAAGGACAATTCTAAAAAGTTGATTTGGGTCGATCAAGACCTACAATTTATAATAGATAGTCAATTATCGGAACACGAAATAAAAAAAGTGGCAAACACAATGTGACAGAGGGGTGTGCAATGAAACGGATACCCCTCTGTATTTTTATCTTACATAAATGTAGCTGGTATAAGAGTTCATTCGTTCTCTAAGACCATCTTTATAAATATAATGGACTCCTCTAGCTCGATAATAATATCCACTGGAAACTGTAAAAAGCTCTGTTCCACTTACATAAGTAGTATTGTTTCTTTTGTAATCCCCAACTTTCGCTATATCTATCCATTGTTGACCATTCCAGTATTGAAGGAATAGCTCAACACCTATTGTGTCAACTTTGGAGTATGCCTCTGAAAATCCAGACACTCTGATATAATTCCCTGATATTCTGCTTATCGATGATTCCCACGCTTTTAAATATTGCGTGGATTGTATTGCTACATCACCTGAAGTATTAGAAGAACCCCAATCTTGATATGGAGACTGACTTCCTTCTGTTGGTTCAGGTGGTATTTCCTCTGCAAAGACTTCTGCTGATCCTAAAAAGATACCGGCGAGAATCAAAAAAACTGCCAAAATGAATTGTGCTTTTTTAAACATTGATCGTTCCCCTCCTTCACCTCCATAAGAAAGACGACAGTTATCCAAAATCAGTTCCCAAGAAGAAAAAATTCCAAAGTAATGACAAATTTCTAAAGATAATTCATTTGAGAACTTTGATAAATTGTCGTTTTGCCCGGTTTGACATCTTTTTCGGTACTCAAAGGTTTGTTCCAGATCATGCAAAGAGTCATCAATCACTTGTTTAAAAGTCAAACTGCCCTTAAAAATACAACCACTTCACCGTTTACGGCATGAACGCCATATTGACAGTCAACTTTACCACATAAAATGTATTGGTTTTGCTCAAAATCAAACACATAGACCGGTGTTAATGTAATCATGGCCCGAATCTTTTCGTACGCCGCATTTTTATTCAGTGTGACGGATTGTGGTTGCTCAAAGTGTTGAAACACTTCCAACAAAGTCTTGTTATCCATATAATTCACTGCTTGAAAGTTTGTTGGATCAAGGAAAACGAACAGTTTGCTCTGAAACAGACGGTTGTCTTGCTTGCTCCGTTTTAATGTGGCCAGAATATACCCCCTATCACGATGCAACGTTGTGAGAACCCATTCCCCCGTCTCTTTTGGAAAAACCTGACGCATAAAATGTTCAACCGCTTGCTTGCATTGCTCTTGCTCAGTTTTTGTGATTGGAAATGTGTCAGGGTGGGGTTCAAGGACAAAGGCCTGCTCAGGTTTTACATCCTCACTCAAACTAATTTCCGTTCTTTCAAACGGACGGTTAATTGGTGTTTGCCAGTGAAGCGTTTTATCGATTTTCACATGTCGTCTTACATCTGCAACCGGTTCAAAGGGAATGGTGGCTGTTTGATCATTGGTGATATATATTTCTTCTACCCCGTAAACCGGAATTATTCGCTTTTGCTTATTTGAAGGAAAATGAACCAGTTTTAATTGCGCCTTGGCCAGCGGCTCCACATCTGTAAGGGTGAGTGAAAATGTCTCCTCTTTCACCCTCTCCTTGGCCGGAAAGTGACCATTCACGGTAAACAAAATGAGCCGGCCTTCTTCATCCACCTTCATGTCGATGGACCCGGAAGGTGAAACGGCAACGCCATCGATACAGGCCTGAAAATGAAGTTCCCTCTCTTCCTTTTTAACCTGATGAAATTGTTTCCCGTACCTCAGTCCTGTTTCATCCTCAATCCATTTAATGATGTCATCTGTATTAAAGTGGCCAAACCTGATCCCCTTGGAATAAGACTTGCCACCCACAAAAATGACACGTTCAAATTGTCGGGTATGCACGTCGACATCAATGACTGCTGTCCCGTCCGGATTGGAGCCATCGTTGTTTCGTCCCTCTACATGAGCGGGAAACCACTCCATCGATAAGGTATAGACCGTATCATTAAAGAGATGAACCCGGCGGTAAAGTTTGTGTGTATGCAACCGATAGTTATCCAAGCCAAACTTAGATTGGGTGAAATCAATTAATGCCTTGATGCGTGCATCCATCTTATCCGGTCTCCCTTTCGCTCTTAACAATCTTTCTTTGCATAATTCAACACGTCCCTTTTTAGATCAGCACTGTATATGGTTCCCCTAAAAATTCAACGCCGTTTGCTTTTAAGTGCGTTTCAGCCTCTAAGCCCCGATTCATTTTGTTACACTTATTATATTTTTTTGCTCATGGCTTAGACAAGATCATCCTTTTTCTTGCTGGGTAGAGGAGTGAGATCTCCATGATGGGGCTGATTATTTTCAATATAAATACGAATTGCTTCGTTCATAAACGTTTCCAATTCTGGTGAATAAGGGTTAAAGAACAGTTCCTTATCCCATTCATCTTCCTTGATCTCTTCAATTTTATCCACAAGTTGTTTAAAAGCCTTAGAATCAGTTTGTATTACATCATTCGTTAACTGTAAGTAGCGATGGACCAGTTCTTGCACTTCAGGAGCCCCCGGATCTTTATCCATGGATTGCTTAAAATCTCTCATCATCTCCACGTACTGTTTGGAAAACTTGATCTGCTCTTGATCAGAAATGTTGAACAACTGATCAACTGATTCCTTATCCAACCAGCGTTGCAACCATTCTTTATGTTGTTTTTCTTTCTGAATGCTCAAAATGAGAGCAACAAACACTTCCCAATCAATCTCCTCGCCAGCTTCAAACACATGCAATGCATGATCAAGGGCTTTTAGGACGGCATCTAGTTGTTCTCTTTTTTTCAAGGTCAACTATTTTTGCCACTGTAAAGAATGGCGAATATCCCTAGACCCTTCGTCCAGCATTTGTTTGATCTGGTCCAGGGAAAATCCTAAAAACTTTAATGTGACCACCTTTTGTAAACCGATTAAATCGGCGTTGGTATAAAGTCTATGCCCCTGTTTGTTGTATCCGCTTGGTTTTAACAAACCGATCTCATCATAATAATGCAATGTTCTGACTGTGACCGCTGTTAGATCTGCAAACTCACTAATCGTGTAAGTGTTTGTCCCGCGCAATATTTACCCCTCCTTGACCCCATCCCTTTTATTGGACACCCTTACGGCCATCCGGTTAACTTTAGCATACCCGCTCACGTTACGTCAGGCGCAAGTCTTTTTTAATGCTTTTGGATTCCCTGAATTCAATGATTCCTGCCAATCCTTGCACAATTCTCCAAAGAAATATCGTTTTCAATTTTATCTTCACCGGCCACTTCAAACAACACTTTTTCCGCCTGCGGTGACAAGGTTTGTTGCACGGGACGGATACTCAGTATGCTTCTTTATCCGCTCTATTTTAGGCTGGATCCAGAGGAAACCTATGAGGTGGCCTTTATTGCCGATAACCCCGGTTTGTAAATGGACCATTGTCAAATCCGGAGCATGCCGCTTTAGGGATGAGAATGCACTTGGCCTATCAACATGTCACCTACCGTTTACCATCGGCGAACAATCAGGAATCATCCCGAATAGCAAAATTTACAAGTTTTCTTCCTTCAGTGCGTCAATAATATTTTCTTTTTTTAACTTGGCACTGGATTGCAGCATGGTGAGAAAAACAATGACAAACACGCCGACGATGCAGACTAAAATCTCCTTCCAGGGCAAAACAAAGGAAAACTGAAAAACATCGGCAATAGAGCGGTGCATCCATAAACTGACCAGGATACCCACCGGCAAACCATAAAGCAACGCCTTTAATCCGTAAAAAATACTTTCATAGTTGATCATCTTATTGAAGCCGGCTGGGGTTAAACCGACGGATTTCAACATGGCAAACTCCCGGCGGCGCAGGGCCACGTTGGTGCTGATGGTATTGAAAATATTGGTGACGCCTATCAAGGTGATCAGGCTGACAAAGCCATACAGGAAAATGGAGATCATGGTTTTGGTCCGCTTTAGCTCTTCTTGATTCTCTTTGGTGTCATAGACCAACAGATACGGTCCCGGGTGGAGTCCGGCATCCAAGGTTCTCACCGCTTCGGCAAACGCTCTCCGGTCAGCTCCTTCTTTCAGCTTGATATACATGCGAACAAAATTGGCTGTCTCTTTGGACTGATCATGCACTTTCTGATAAATCCGGTTAAACGCATCCTCCGAAACAATCACATGCACATCGCCCAGTTGGGCGGGATAAACCCCCAGGGGGAGCTGGTTGGTCACCGCCCCGATTTCCAAGGTAAAACGATACGGATTGACAAGTTCTCCGTAATGCTCTTCGACAAGGGCAATCCGTTCTCCGGCTTCAATATTTAAGGGCTTATACTCCGCACTGAAGGGAATCACATTGCGGTTAACCAAAATCCCCCTAATCTCTCCCGGGTTGGTATAATCGGCCACATCCAACCCCAGCTCCCGAGCATAGGTGGCAAATTCCTCCTCACCCACGGCCACCAGGTTAAAGTGCATCCGGTAACCCCCCTCAGGGGTGCGAAAAATGTCCCCCTCCTCCCCGGACTCCAGATAGGATTGAATAAAGCGGCCAAATTGTTCCCGTTTCATCTCCTCGGCGGTGCTAAAGATCATCCGGCTGACGGCGAAACGCTCCACGTCATCCAGCTGGGCAACCTGATCATAAAATTGAAGGGACTCCTCCAGCCCAATTCCCTGTTTGGCCACTTCAAAATCATGGGAAATATCCGTATAGTAAATGTCACTGCTCACAAACCCATAGGTCATAAACGAGGAGAAGGAAATATAGAGCACAATGCTGATAAACAGGGAAAACAGGGTGGCCCGGTAGCGCCGTTTGTTGCGCTTCAAGTTTTTTAGAGCCAATTCCCCCTCAATGCCAAACAGAAGCCGGGTCAGCCTGGACGTTCTGAGCGTTTTCCCTGTGATGCGGATCTCCCTGTTCAGCCTGATGGCTTCAATGGGAGAAATTTTGGAGGCCTTTTTAGCCGGAATATAGACGGACAAAAAGATGGTCAGGGAAATAAATAGGACGGAAACCAGTATGGTTTCAGGAGAAACGATCAGCCTTAAGCCCACACCCGTGTTAAAGACCGAATCCTGCATGAGGTGATTAATCACTTCCAAAGTGACCCCAATGCCGGCCAAACCGGACAAAATTCCGACGGGCAGGCCAATCAAGCCCACAATCAGCCCTTCCCAAAAGACCATCCTGCGGATCTGTCTTTTGGTGGCCCCTACGCTGGCCAGCATGCCAAACTGTTTGGTCCGCTCACTGACCGAAATGGCAAAGGCATTATAGATCACGGTAACAGAACCCACCACAATCAGTAAAATAATGATCAGTCCCACCGACCGCATCGCATTTATGACCCGCTCGTTTTGGGTGATGCCCATCCACTTTAACAGCTCATTGTTATAGCGGATCTCCAACGCTCCGGCGGCTTCCGCCAGCTTTGGGGCCTGTTCAAAAATCTGTTCAGGGTTTACCGCCACAATGGAGACATTGACCCGCTCTTCCGGCAAGAGGCGGCTTTCCTCCAGATAGGAGATGGCACTATAGCCCGGTGATTCCCAGGATTCAAACCGGGACCGGGTGATGATCCCGGTTACGGTATACGTCTCGGTGGTGAATACTTCCAGTTTCTCCGTTTTGGATAAGGGCTCGTGGGACAAAACCTCCCCCTGATCCACCCGCCTGCCGATTTCCACAGTGAACTGGTCCCCGATGTTGTATTCCACCCCGGCCTCATAAAAGACCTCTTCCGAGATCACAATTTCCCCTTCCCGCTCCGGAAAACGCCCCTCTTTAAGGGTCAAGGGGAAATGGTTAAAGGCCTCTCGATCATAGCCCTTAATCATCAAGTAGGGCTTTTGTTCATTTTTGGACCCCTCCAGGCGGGCAAAACCGATATCCTTGCTCAGCATGGCCGTTTGGGTATAGGCGTGATCCGTAATATATTTGCTGTTTTCATAGGGCACCTCGTAAAAAGAGGCATGGTGGCTGCCATCCGTCATTTGGACCGCCCGCACAAACAAGTCCTGAAAACTGGCCACCAGCGTGGCCACCCCGGTGATCATGGCAGCGGACAGGATGATGCCGATCACGGTGACAATGGTCCGTTTCCGGTTCAGCTTCAAATAGCGCCAGGTCAGTTGCCTTAACACCTTCATGTCCGGATCACCTCATCCTTGATGATGCGGCCGTCTTCCACGGTGATCATCCGGTCCGCCTGCAAAGCAATTTGCGGATCATGGGTGATGATCAGCAGGGTTTGATGATACAGCCGGTTGGACAGTTTGAGCAAATCAATGATTTCCTTTGAATTTTTGCTGTCCAGATTGCCTGTGGGCTCGTCGGCCAGCACCAAAGCGGGCTGGTTGATCAAGGCCCGTCCGATGGCCACCCGCTGCTGCTGCCCGCCGGACAGCTGATTGGGCAAATGGTTGACCCTGTCTTTTAAGCCCAGCGTTTCCAAAAGCTCATCCAGTCTCTTGGGATCCACCTGGCGGTTATCCAGCAAAAGGGGCAGTGTCACATTTTCTTTGACATTTAAAATGGGAATCAGATTATAAAACTGGTAAATCAGCCCGATCTGCCGGCGCCTGAAAATGGCCAGCTGCGTTTCATTGAGGGCATAGATATCCGTCTCCTCAATCAACACCTTGCCGCTGGTGGGCCGGTCCACCCCGCCCAAAATGTGTAAAAGGGTGGATTTCCCCGAACCCGACGGACCAACAATGGCCACAAATTCTCCTTTATTCACCGAAAAGGAGACATTGTCCAAAGCGGTCACCCGCGTCTGGCCTTTCCCATAAATTTTGGACACATTTTCCACTCTCAATATTTCCATGGCACATGACTCCTTTATGCATTCTTCTAAGGCCAGGATAACCCCCTTGGATGACTTTACGGTGACGGGAGAAGTGACAGTTTAGTCATCTTAGATGCGTTGTTTATATAAGGTGATGGTCAATTGGGTGCCCTCTCCCTGTTCACTTTTCACGGTGATGTCTCCGCCTTGCTGTTTGACAATCTCATAAGCCATGGCCAAGCCAATGCCTGCGCTTTCTTCGCTGGCATTTTTTCCCCGGTAAAACCGGTTGAAAACATAAGGCAGATCCTCCCGGTCGATTCCTTCCCCGTTATCGGCCGTGATGATTTTGGTAAAAATGGGATTGTCCTCATAAGCGATCCGGATCATGCCTTTCTCCGGCGTATGTTCGATATGGTTTTTCAAAATATTGATCAACGCCTCAAGGGTCCAGTTTAAATCCCCTGTCATCATGGCTCCTTCATCCCCCGCAATCTCCACCCGATGCCCTTTAATCTCCAACGGAATGCTTAAAGCCTGTACAACCCGGTCAATTAATTCCCTTATTTTAAAGGAGTCCTTTTTCATGGTGACCGTCCCCGCTTCCAGGCGGGAGAGCTTAAGCAAGGAGGTGGTCAGCCATTCCATCCGCTTCAGCTGCGACCTCATGCGGGCCAGAAACTCTTCTTTCACCTCCTCGGCCGGATCATCCTCCAAAAGATCACTCAGGACAATAAGGGAGGTAAGGGGCGTTTTCAACTGGTGGGAAATGTCGGCCAGGGAATCGGCCAGGCGGATTTTATCCTGTTTTAAGGTTTCGGCCTGCTCCTTTAACATAATGGTGATTTTATAAATTTGATTTCTTAATATGCTGAGCTCCCCCTCATCGTTGTCCCGGATGGCCAAAGCGTAGTTTCCTGCCGCAATCCCGCTTAAGTAGTCACTGATGGCCCTAATCTTCCTGTAATGACGTCGTAAAAAAAGAAAAAAAAGGCCAACGAGGGCCAAAAATACCAAAACAGCCAGGGCAACGTAAAGCATGGCATTCAGTCGGGCAGTGGCCCTTACAGCCTCTGATGTGGACAACAGATTTTCAACATGAAGACCATACCGGGCCAACAAGGCTTCCCCTTTCCGGATCGTTTGCTCATCAGCCCCTTTAACCTGCTGGATCAGGCCAGGTTCTGCGTTTGGATACGTTTCAATTACGGCCCCAATCAGTGCCGCCTGGCTGGTCAGCATCGTCTCCTCAAGATGGTGGCTGCTGATTAAGGTGAAGCTCAAGGCGAGCATCAAAGAAAGAAAAAGGAGCACAGTCAAAACCAGCAATAATTTAACCACTTCCGGGTTTTTAGCGAGTCTCAACACCGACACCTGCCTTGTACCCCAAGCCCCGTACCGTGTGGATCAGCTTGGGGTGGTGGGGATCATCTTCAATCTTCTCGCGCAAGCGTTTAATATAGACGGAGAGCGTATTATCATTGACAAAATCGCCGGCCACGTCCCAGATATGTTCTAAGATCTGTTTTCTGGAGAGCACCTGTCCGGGATGGTTGGCCAGGGTGAGTAACAGCCGGTACTCCAGACTGGTCAGCAAAACCGCTTCCCCTTGCTTAAACACCTGGGCTTGAGCGGTATCGATCACCACATCGCCCAGCCGGATCTCCGTTCTTTGGGCAGGCTGCTTGTCGTAGCGGCGCATGACGCTTTTAATGCGGGAGATCAGCTCCCTTACTCGGAAGGGCTTGGTCACATAATCATCCGCCCCCATGTCCAGTCCCATGACGACATTAACTTCCTCATCCCGGGCGGTTAAAAAAATTACGGGGGTATCTGTCCGTTCCCTGATCATGCGGCATAAATCAAACCCGCTCCCGTCAGGCAAAGCCACATCAAGTAAAATCAGATCAAATTCCTCTTGCTGAAGAACCGCTTTGGCGGCCGCCCAATCATAGGCCACCTCAGCCTGAAATCCTTCTTGCTTTAAGGAATACTCGATGCCCAAGGCAATGGTTTGATCATCTTCCACCACTAACACCCTGCTCATGATTGCACCCCGTTCCGTTTCAGTGTGGAATGAACCCTGAATGTGTACTGGTTTATTATTTTTATTATAACGGGAACCGCTCATCTTTGCGTGACGATTTTGTCATCAAAGAGCCGGGTAAGGTATGCCCAAGTTCGACAGTTACTAGGCAAACAAAACGCTCATAAACCCATACTACTCCTGGGTTTATGAGCGATTCAGTATGGTTGGTACGTGTATCTATGAACTTGGCTGGATCTCGAGGAACCTTGGGGGAGGTTCAACGCCTACAGCTGCGAAGATT
>NZ_JAUSUQ010000015.1 GCF_030814135.1 Caldalkalibacillus uzonensis
AAGACCCATGAACAGTCTTCCAGATGTCAAAGCAGCCGAAAAAATCGTGTACCTTACTGTACAGGATATCAATCACAAATGGTCAGAAAGAAAATTACGTGGATTTGCTAGTGCCTATCAACAATTGCAAGCTATGTTTAAAGAACGCTATGAGATATAAGCTTCATCATCCTTATGCCATTTTAAAAAGTTCGAAGAACCTGTCAAGGGGCTCGTATACACTTCGCCCTTGACAGAACCTTCTGATACTTTTTTCATTAGTAATTAAGGATGATGAAGGTCTAAATATAGTCACGATTCCAGAGGTGCCCTACGGGCTTACACAAAATTCTTGACGGTACTCAAAAATCTGATCGGTGCCTATTGACAATCCTAAAAAATCTCGTGCTAAACCGTGAAAGCGATTGTATATCTCCTTAGCCAGTTCATCGATTCCTATCAAATGAAGGAGTACACCTTTGGAACGACATACTTCCATTAATCTATAATGTTCCCCTGCGGAAAGGTTTGAAGATGTAAAACAACAAATGATTTCAGCTATATTAGCTGTCTCAACTCCTGTTTTCTCGGGATTTAAGCAATCGCATATATCTTGGTAGAGCTTTTTATAAATATCTGATTGTTGAGTAGTATACATAACAAAGATATATTTGTTTTGAGAATTTAAAAAATATGTGTCTGGTATTCCTATAGTGGTTTTCTTGGTCCCCGGTTTCATCCCTAGAGCAAGAATGTTATCATAACCTATTTTGGATAAATAAGCATCACACAACTCTTGGAATGCTCCACCTTCCAATTGTAATATTTTTTGCTTAATATCAGTTAAATTTGACATAGATTTCCCTCCTAAAAAAATCAACTGTATATAAACTTAGATTCTTTTAAAAAAACTAATTTTCGCCACTTGCTTTTTACCTTAGGATGCTAATATTGCTCTAATAAGGGTGCTATGGGATTTCTCGTACTCCTCAATTCGTTTTTCTAGTTCATCACAAATTTTCATAAGCTCATCAACTTTGGCTACAATACGTTTTTGTTCGTTGAATGGGGGAACAGGAATTAATGTGGCTCGTACTCGATCAATGTTTAAGTTTTTTACACCTGTCCCAACTGCTTTTTTTTCAAATTGTTTAAAACTACCATTTAAAAAATAAAGCAACCATTCGTTGTTTACATATTTCTTAAATACTTGAAAAGACAGCCATCCATCATGAATACAACCATTAATACCAAGAATATAGGCTTTTCCAAAACTCATACTGTTTGACATAATTAACGAGCCTGATGTTAAATATACAGATTTTTTTGCTCCTTCTTTAGTGATTTTTTCTTTAGTTGATGTAATGTATTTATTACTTTTTTCTGCATCCCCAATTTTAATCCACGGAACCCCATTTTCATCTTCTGTAATAAAACTTTTAATAGGTCTGGGAGAAGCACCTCTTCTAATCAGAGTTATATCGTCTAATCGTACCCATTCCCAACTCTCCGGTATCTTATAGGGAATCTCCTCATCTTTAATCGTAGGCAACGCTTTTTGGCGACGCATTTTCTTCTCTTTTATAAACCGCTCTTTTTCTTCTTGAATCTTCTCAAGCAACACAGACGCAGGCTCGTCACTCGGATCTTGTGGTACAAGTTTTCCTCGCGTAGCGAGACTTAATATACTGTTACGTAACATTTGTACGTCCTCTTTTGTGTGTACTAAAGAATCCATATGTTCAAGGACAAACCGGATATCGTTTTCTACCTCGGTATTATTCGTATCCTGAATCCGAGTGAAAACCGTTTTATTGAACACAGATGATGTGTTATTCTTTTGCTTTATCCTTTCAACCAGTTCATCACACAAAGCCATTAGTTCATCAACTTTAGTTACAATACGTTTTTGTTCGTTGAATGGAGGAAGTGGGACTAATGTATCTTCAAAAAATGACTTAGAAACTCGTTGTTGTCCAGCAGTACCGGTATACGTAGATACTCCTTTATCTATAAAAAGTTTAGTCTTAAATAAAAATAAGATGTATTCTGGGATTATTAAACTAAAATGTAAAGGTCTAAAAACATGCAACTCAGTGGTAGCTGCTCCATATCCATTAACAAGCTTAGATAAGACTGCAGATTTTCTATTTTCAAAGCACGGGGTTATTTTTGCAACCACCACATCTCCTTCTCTCACATGAGTATACCCTTTTTTTACAGTACACCATTTTTTAACTTTATATGAATATTTATTACTAAACCCATCATGAATAAGTTTCATTGGGATAAATGATACTTCAATACTATCTTCTATATTGCTGCGAGGATTTATTAATCCTATATCACCTAACCTCACCCATACCCAACTCTCGGGTATTTTGTAGGGAATTTCCTCTTTTTTTATTGGTAGCAACTTTTTTGGCCGACGAATTATTTTTTCTCTAATCAACTGCTCTTTTTCCTTTTGAATCTTTTCAAGTAATACAGTTACGGGTTCATCGTTAGGGTCTTGAGGCACTAATTTCCCCCTAAAGGCTAAATCCAAAATCTTTTCCCTTAGTAGATCAACATCTTCTTCTGTTTGCACAGCATCATGTAAGTGTTTTAATAATTCACTCATACGCTCACCCTACCTATAATTGTAGCCAGTTCATCTGCTAACTTCTGTTTGGTTTCTTTTACACGTTTTAAGGCGTTTTGATACTGTTCATATGCTTCTTCGGGAGATAATAATTCCTGTTCTTGTGAATAAGGATTTTTGATATCTAAGTTATAATTTCTCTCTTTAATCTCTTCAATACTCACTTTCCAGGCGTATTCATTTTCTTCGCGGTTATTCCACCATTGTTTTTCTAGTTCAAACTCTTCAATCCGAATCGGTTTCGTTTTAGAGTAAGATTTCTGTCCCTCCGGATACGGATGTTCAAAGTACCAGATTTCATCAGTGGGCTTACCTTTTTCAAAAAATAAGAGATTCGTTTTGATCCCTGTATAAGGATTAAACACACCGTTTGGCAAACGGACAATGGTATGCAAATTGCATTCTTCAACTAACCGTTCTTTTAAACGGGTTTTGACACCTTCACCAAACAGGAACCCGTCAGGTAATACTACAGCAGCTCGCCCATTATCTTTCAGCTTGGCAAGAATTAATGCCATAAATAGATCAGCTGTCTCTTTCGTTTGAAAAGCGGCAGGGAAATTCGCCTGAATACCATCCTCTTCTTCGCCACCAAACGGAGGATTAGTTAAAATAATATCCACTTTATCCTGAGCACGAATATCACGCAACGGATAACTTAATGAGTTATCTCTTCTTAATTTCGGAATTTCGATATCATGCAGAATAAGATTAGTCATCGCCAAAATGTGGGGTAAAGGTTTTTTTTCAACCCCTAGAATGGTTTCATCCAATATCTTACGTTTCTCAACTGTATCCGCTTGTTTCTTGAGATGTTCTAGTGCGCATACGAGAAACCCACCCGTACCACAAGCCGGGTCTAACACCGTTTCTCCCAGTTTAGGATCTATCATATCAACCATAAATTGAGTGACCGCACGAGGTGTATAATATTCTCCTGCATTGCCTGCACTCTGTAGATCTTTTAAAAATGATTCATAAAAATCGTTGAATAGATGGCGATCCTCTGAGCTATTAAAGTCGATTTCGTCTATTTTATTGATCACTTGCCGGATGAGTGTCCCAGATTTCATATAGTTAAATGTATCTTCAAACACTTCACGTATTATAAATCCACGAGTGCCTTCTATTACATCAGGTAATTCTTTTAAACCGGGAAAAAGTTTATTATTCACAAAATCAAGTAATTCATCTCCGGTCATGCCTTCATCATCAGCAGCCCAATTTCGCCATCTTAATTCTTCCGGAATAGGTGACTGATAATGATCGTCCAGTATTTCCAACTCTTGCTCTTTATCGTCTAATATCTTTAAAAAGATCATCCACACTAACTGGGCGATCCGCTGGGCATCGCCATCAACGCCTACATCCTTTCGCATTATATCTTGAATCGACTTGATGATTGTTGTGATGCTCATAGTAAATCTCTCCTATCCCCTAAGCTGAATAGATGTTTTGTTTAAGTTCATTGACGGCCTGTAGATATCGGTCTTTACCACCGAATAATTTGATAATTTCAACCACAGAGCCGTACTCGTTAAAGGGAGGCAATTTGAGGACTTCCATGCTTTCGATGTTTTCAATACCAGAATCAGCATACTTCTCAAGTAAGGCTTCCAATACCTTTCTGGCTTGCTCCCCGTACTTGGTGAAATAATCCTGCTTTTTCACATTTTGAGCTCGTTCTCTACGGGTCAATGGTTTTTGATCAAAAGCCACATGCAAAATCAGATCGAAGGGATCCATATCTTTTCCCACTTCTTCTTGTAACGCTTCTAGAAGAACCCCTTGTTCCATTAATTCTTGTATAATAACCTCTTTTCGTTCTGTTTCGTTCCATTTACGCAAAAATTCGTCCAGTGAACGATACTCTTTTTGTACGGTTTTTTTAGTATAATCCTTTAAAGATTCGGTAATGAGTTTACCATCTTCTCCAATATATTGCACTCTCTCATTAAGTACTTTAATTTGAACGTTATCGACAACATATACTCTTGGTTTTTCGTTAATCAAACCTGCTGATCCGGTGTCTACTGGGTAGTCAGATCCAGATTCTTCTGGGTCATTATTTCCTTTAGTGTCTTCGCTATTTTCTTCTGACGGTAGAATAGGATCATTTTTGCCAGGTTCATATACACTTTCAGGAGGCCCGTCAAAAGCGGGATCAGCAAAAAGTCGAGTAGCGTTGCGAAAATCTAAGATCGTAAAGGAGTACTTCCCAAATTCCTCATTGACTCTAGTGCCTCGACCAATAATCTGTTTAAATTCGGTCATAGAATTAATATTAGAATCTAAAACGATCAGTTTACACGTTTGAGCATCTACTCCTGTCGTCATAAGTTTAGATGTACAGGCGATCACGGGATAGGTACTTCCTGGATCAATAAAGTTATCCAGTTCCCTTTTACCCTCTTCATCATCACCAGTAATACGCATAACATATTTTCGATTTTGTGAAACCAAATCAGCGTTTTCGTTCATCATTGCCTGGCGCATCCGTTCAGCATGATCTATGTTGACACAAAAGATAATGGTTTTCTGAAACCGATCCGTCTTCATTAAATACTCTGTCACTTTTTTAGCAACTAACTTGGTACGTTCATCAATAATTAAATTCCGATCAAAATCCTTCTGATTGTAAATACGGTCTTTAATTTCATAACCATATCTATCTCGTTGACCTTTTTCCGGTCTCCAACCTTCAACATCTTTATCAATGGTGTAGCGAATGACGCGATAAGGGGCCAAAAATCCATCTTCTATCCCTTGTTTAAGACTATAGGTATAGATCGGTTCACCAAAGTAGTGAATGTTCGACACATCTTTTGTTTCTTTTGGTGTTGCTGTCAACCCTATCTGAGTAGCCGACGAAAAGTACTCTAAAATCTCTCGCCAGGCCGAATCTTCTGCGGCACTGCCGCGATGACACTCGTCTACAATAACCAAATCAAAAAAGTCTGGTGAAAATTGCTTATAAATATTTTTCTCTTCTTCTGCTCCAGAAATCCCTTGATACAGCGACAAATAGATCTCAAATGATTTATCAACTTGACGGTGGGCGATCTTCGTCATCTTGTCTTTAAAAGGTTTAAAATCATTGGCCTTAGTCTGATCAATTAATATATTGCGATCAGCTAAAAACAAAATCCGTTTTTTCGTTCTTGATTTCCATAAACGCCAAATAATTTGAAATGCAGTGTAAGTTTTTCCTGTTCCAGTCGCCATTACTAGTAAAATACGATTTTGCCCCTTAGCCACCGCTTCTACAGTTCGATTAATGGCAATGCGTTGGTAATACCGAGGTTCTTTACCACTACCATCAACATAATAGTCATAAGTGACGATCTTCTCTTCAACTGGTTGCAAACCCTTCCATTGTCGATACTTATCCCACAGTTCTTCGGGTGACGGGAATTGGTCCAACGATATCTCTTGTTCGAGAGGCTCGCTTTTACCGGTACGATCATGAAATAAAAATCCCTTTCCGTTAGAACTAAACACAAACGGGATATCCAATATCTCAGCATATTCTAAGGCCTGTTGCATACCGGCACCAATAGAATGAGTCATATCCTTTGCTTCAATGAGAGCAATGGGAAGATTCGGTTTGTAATAAAGAATATAGTCTGCTCGTTTAGATTTTTTTCGTGTATATACGTTGCCTTTGGCCACTATCCGACCTTTGGTAAAGGTCACTTCTTCTCTGACTTGTTTGTGTATATCCCATCCTGCTTTTTGAATGGCGGGCGTGATATACTTCGTACATACATCACGTTCAGTTAGTTTGCCTTTCACACTAAATACCTCCTATCTTTAACCCACTTTAAGAGGCATTCCAATTAACATATCATATAGGTATAGTTCTATTTTACCATTTTCTATGCAAATTGGTATCACCTCCAAATGGTAGATTTAAATTAGTCTACTAACGTCCAAACTTTCCTCTCTAATTTCTTGACTTCCCTATCCTTTATATCTGTTAAACACTCCTCGATACCAATCGGCTTGACTGCAAGAACTCCCTGATGGAAAGTATCAGGTAACAAACGAATTTGCAGAGGTTGTGTATTCACCCCTGAAAACTTGGGATAGACAATGATTGCCCTATGCGGCTTTTCAATATGATGGTGAAAGTACTGGGCATAAAAGTTGAGCTGGAAGATATCTGCAGTTTCCACCTTCCGCTCGCCATAGTTTTTATATTTAGTGTCCAGCACGCTGTGATCCCCTGTCTCCTGATCCGTCACGATCATATCAGGAATGATATGCCTGTAACTGCTGCCATCAGCCATGATCGCTGTGGTGATTCTTTTAGATGCTGTCACCTTATACCTTGCCGGTAAGTATTGCTTTAAGAGTCCCACCACAAACCGTTCAAATAACTCGTTCATATCAATTAGCAGACTATAATAAGCGCTTTCCTCAAAGCGGTACAGGTTGTTGACAGCCATACTTTTAAATAAATATGAAGTGAGTTTATGCACTTTTTCATAATGAGCGTTTAACCGATGATAGTGAAACGGGGGCAGCTGCTCTCCTCGATACGGTTCACACCATTGCTCCCATTCTGTTCGGTATTGGTGGACTTTCTTCTGTGTTGCTGGATATAGATCGAGCTGCTGAGCCAATGTCAGTCCCTTTAAGATAACCTGATTTTCCGGGATGTTGGTCGCTAGTTCATCATAGCGGCAATACAGACGATGGGCCAAAGCAAAGTTGTGCTGCAACTGTTTCATAAAATCAGGTCTTCCCCGCAACCGGGTCAAATTGTCCTCTTCGGTGACATACTCTTTCACTATGCCGATCTCCATCAGTTTTTCTAGTTCAATCAGATAGAGGCGGACAAAAAGTTCCATCAACTGATGTCGACCCCATTCAGCTTCCGTTTCATCCCACTGATGAAACGGAAGCTGTTCCACAAAACAAATCATATCGATCAGTGACTGAAACCCTTTGTTAAATTTGGGGGTGATCACAAGTCTAACGCCTTCCAGTTCAATCACCCCCACCCAGCTGGTAGAGCGGAATCTGACACCAGTCCTCAACTCATCAAAATAAAGTTTAACTTCCTGATTTTGCCCATTAGCAGTGGCTGACAACCTGGATAAATAATCCCTTTCCGCGATGGACAGCCGGTAACCGGCTACATGCAACTCACTGTATTCACTGAGATAACAGATTTGTTTCATTGCCATCTATCCTTTGAAATGTTCATTTAGAGCAGCAATAAATACATCATCGGGCTCCGTAAAAATGGAACGGTTAATATCCATGACTTCGGTATCCACAAAACTAGGACCGACGATACTGGCCAGTCGTTCATAATCATCAAAACAGTAGTCCTGAACAAGAGGGATAATGTCTAGCTCGTATATTTCCTTCAAGTCCTCCACAGTAGCAACAGGCTGGCCATCTTTCATAAAATAGGCATGACCGATTTGTTTGTCTCTGCCTCCCATGGCCACTAACTTTTCATTAATTTGTTCTAAAATGTCTTTTGGACTTAAGCCCAGTTGATCAATGGTTTGATCAATCAATTCATAGCGAGGCATACACTCAATGAAAGCAAAGCGCCGCTTTAAGGCTGCATCCATCATCTTAATACTTCGATCAGAGGTGTTCATTGTGCCGATGATATATACATTCTCGGGGATTGTAAATGTTTCTTTACTCTGGGGTAAGGTTACTTTCATACCCCGCTTATCTTTTTCCAGAAGGGTGATAATCTCCCCGAAAATTTTGGGCACATTGCCCCGGTTAATTTCATCTATGATCAGAAAATATGGTTGATCCGGGTTTTCTTCCGCTTTTTTACATAAAGTTTTTAAGATGCCATCTTGCAGGTTAAACAGAACTTGCCCATGATTGTTAGCTATTGGCTTAAACCCTTCAATGAAATCTTCGTAGGTGAAGGAGGGATGAAACGTACATACATCCATATTGGTATTGCGCGTTTCACTTAAATATTGAACAGCCTCTTCATCTTCGATTTCCAGGAGATAATTAACGAGCCATTCAGAGAAACTCTCACTTAACTCAAACATCGTTCCCCGGTTCCCCATCCGACCGGCTTGTGTTTGTTGGTACTCCCTTATGTCTTTGACCTCTTCAAAAGGAATTGGCTGTTTAAAGGCATACAAACCTTTAACCCTTAACTTCTGCCCGTCAAAAGGCTGATCAATTTCAGCCAAACCTACAAAGCATCGTTCATTTCCCCCACCTTTATAGCACAGCACTTTATCACCTTTTTGGGCCAGACGAAAATTACGTTTTACACTTTTGAGTTCAAAGTCTATCGTGCCTCCGTTGGTCAGTATATCTTCCCACTGAAAATCATGGCGGACAGACGCGATCATCATCCATAGTTTCTGAGATTGCTTTCCTTCACTCGTCAGCAGCTCTTCTTTCTCGTTTTTCCACTGAATGTAACGCTTGGCCAAGTATGTTTTACCGGTTCCGGAGGGCCCATACAGTATGCACTGACCTTTTCTTTCAAGGGCTTTTTCCAGCTTTGTGAAAAATAGTTCTTCTTCCTCAGTATAGTTTTCCGCATCAATACCACTGTGTTGCTCTCGATGTTTCGTCCACTTGAGCACCTCTTTTTTAGACACTTCACGTAAAGTCGCAAAAGCCCAGTAGTCTTGTTTGGGTATGGAAAGAGGGGGATCATATACTGTATCCCACTGTACATAGACAACGTGTTTGTATGGGCTAAGATCCTCCCGGTATTCATATCCTTTGGTTACTGTGCCTATGCCCAGAATTTTAGAAGTCCCTTGATTTGCAATAACCTTATCTCCCGGCTGTAAGTTGTAGAATTCCCATAATTCATTGGCCTTAGCATTGTTTGGGGTGCCAGTGTGGAAATGATGTTTAAGAAAAGCTGTTTTAAATTCCTCATAATCGGGATACTGCGTCAAATCCCCTACCTCGTTCCATCCTACTGAGATCAAACCTTCCTTCAAGAATTGAGACCATAGACTAGCATTTTCACCAGGTGCAATTTTGTAGTACTTTTCATCTGTTATGACAACATGCCATAAGAAAGCCATCAGTTTAACCGGATGCCACTTATTTAAGGGTTCTAACTCATTTACAACATTTTTGAGCAAAAGATTGCATTCGATGGTATCTTTACCTTTCCATTCATTCTCTGGAACGTTAAGTGCAGACAAAATGGCATGCAAGTGTTTGGCCTTGTAAATGGGTAAAAATTTATCGGGGTGATAGAGAAAGAGCAGCTTCCCTTTTAACATATTAGCGTTAAAAACTAAGCTGTCCGGACTAATACCTTCTGAGGGTAACTGATCATATGCGTCAAGAAGCTCACATATATCATGTCGTAGTTGTTGCCAAGCCTGCTCCACAGAATCGAAGTGATCCGGATACTTCCATTCCTGATCCTTGGTGCTGTAATAGATAATATGCTTGCCGGCAAATCCTCCTTTGATGCTGCCTAACGGGCTTGTATGGTATTCCAGCCACCAACATAACGAATCTTTCTTCTTATAGCCAAGGGCATATTCCTCCAGACTGAGGGAAGAGAGATTCTCGCGAGGAAAACGGGATAAAAATTCTTTATGTAACTGTTTTGCTTTTTCAAGTGTTTCATAATCGTATCTTTGCTCAAATTGAGAAGCCAACTCCATCAGTTCCATATTCGGTTTCCTCCTTTTTTTAACCGGGTTAAGGGATAAGTTTGGGTTTAATATACCAAATCATTTTGACACAATAGTGTCAGGGAAAATATGTTCTGATTACATGTGTTTACACTTTAATACTACAATGGACTCATTTCTATTACTAGATAATGTTATTTGATCCTAAATTTGATCGATCCCCTCAATAATGACTTTATAGTACGGGCGTCTGTGTTCAAATGATTTCCTTTTCCAGGCTGTAATGGCCATCACTTGGCTATCATCCTCAATCAGCAAGGGTCGGGAAGGATCAATATCTCTGTTCTTAGAATCTCTAAACACGGGATGAGGTTGAACCTTGGATGGGCCGCTTGAATCCCATCACATATACCGGTAATGAAATTATCCAAATCACCCACCCGCTCTATTTTATCTGGTGGAAGATAGATGAAAAGGGATAAATGAATATGCCCTTTAAAGCAGCAGTCAAAACCAACCCTTTGCATTGCCTCGAAGGCCCTCGTTCTGAGGGAAATAATCCGGTGTGCTTCAATTTCTTTTTTCCACATAGAATTCGCGCCGTCTTTTTTAGGTGGAATATCCTCCACAACAAATTCTAGTCTCATATTTCATCACCTATTTCAAGGAAAAATCCATCAAAATAAAATAAATTTTTATATTAGTTTATCGCAAGATTTTTACATATTAATGTCAGGGAATTTATGTTCGTAAAAAATTTAATAAGGAAAATTTCACCTAGAAAAAAAGCACGTGTTATCCCGTGCCTGTCTTGCATTGCTATCCCTATTACGTTCCATATTATTAAAACCTAAAATATTCCTCCTTGCTTGTGTCGATCAATAATCCACTTCACTCGCTGCCGTAACTTTGGCATAAATATGTTCAATTTCTTAAACCGGGAGCACATCTGGATATTGACAGATAAATTCTTGTAACTATTCTTCATCGAATTCCTTTTGCCTAAAAGGTATTGCCCTCAGGTTTTTCAATGTCTCCCCCGTGTTTGACCATCATCGGTCTTATACTTGTCCGTTCGCCCCACACCTTGATCTCTGCCTCTTTCCCCTCTCATTTACTCTGCTAGACAATAGTCCGATATTTTAAAACACCCTTATCCATTTCCTCCACAATCTCTCCCCATTCGATTAACAGGTCCAAATGACCAACCGTCTCGGAAACAGTTAACATCGGTTCAGATTGATATTTTGTGGGAAACAGGGCTTGCACAATTTCAAAGCCAGTTTTCGGACGGCCTTTGATGATCTCCTTGATATCGTTGGCCCGTTTTTCTGCATGGGTTAGCCGTTCACTGACCAATTCCGGAACATACCGTTTTTTGAATGTGATTGAGATATACGGTAACAAGCTTCCTGATCCTGTAACCTTGTTTGTCATCATTGCCCTTATTATTCTTGTCGCTTCTGCTTTGGCAGCGATGACCAATGTATCTGCTATTAATCCCTCAACAGGAGAAAACATTGAAGCCGTTAACCTCTTATCTGGTGAAGGATTGGTTCAAATTCTGACTGAAATGGTCTCCAACTTTGCCAATTTCCCGCCCCTGGGTCTGGTCTTAGTGGTGATGATCGGGGTTGGTTTGGCTGAAGCAACCGAACTGATTCAGGCGCTTATGAGACGAGCTTTATCAAGCACGCCGCCTAAGTTTGTCATTCCGGCTATTATCTTTATCGGCATGTTAGGCAATATGGCCGGAGACGCAGCCTTTATTGTTTTACCCCCTATTGCCGCCATGCTGCTGATGGGACTTGGCTTAAACCCGCTTGCCGGTCTGATCGTTGCTTATGCCTCAGTAGCTGGGGGATTTGCAGCCAACCTGATTGTGAATATGTTGGATGTGTTAGTGGCCGGTTTCACGGAAGTAGGGGCCCAAATTATGGATCCGAATTATGCGGCTAACCCGGCTATGAACTGGTATTTCTTAATTGTTTCATTCCTTGTCCTCGTGATCGTGGCCACCATTGTCACCAACAAATTTACGATTCCACGTTTAGGGAAATATGACGGTAAAGTGGAGCAAATGGAGGAATTAACAGACGATGAAAAAAGGGGATTGCGCTGGGCTGGCTGGTCAGCACTGATCTATGTTGCCATTCTGCTCGTTTTGACCCTGCCAAGCAACGGCATTCTCCGAAATCCTGAGACGGGATCACTCGTCAGTGGCTCTCCCCTCATGACAGGATTAGTCCCTATCATTATGTTCCTATTCTTCATCCCAGCCTTGTTCTATGGCCTGGGAGCAAAAACGATTAAAAATGACAAAGATGTGGCCACGATGTTAGGTAAAGCCATGGTCACGATGGGGCCATACATCATTCTGGCTTTTGTGGCCGCCCAAATGATCGCTTATTTCAACTGGAGCAACTTAGGGCCGATCATTGCCATTAAAGGAGCAGAATTTTTACAGTCTGTCGGTTTAACTGGTATAGGCTTATTGGTAGGCTTTGTACTCATATCTGCTTTGATCAACTTACTGGTGGCCAACTCTTCGGCCAAATGGGCCATTCTGGCTCCAGTCTTTATACCCATGTTCATGATATTGGGGTATGACCCAGCCTTTACCCAAATGGCTTACCGCATCGGTGATTCCATTACCAATCCGATTACACCCATGCTGCCATATTTTGCGATCCTCCTCTCATTTGCTAAAGTCTATCAGTCAAAAATAGGGATCGGGACATTGATGTCAGCACTGCTTCCGTATTCCATTTTCTTTGCTATGGCCTGGATCATACTCCTGGTGATTTGGTTCTTCTTAGGCCTGCCTTTAGGACCGGATGGCCCGATCTTTCTTCCATCATAAGGCGTAAACACAAAGGACCTCTAATCGTACCAAATGATTGGAGGTCCTTCACTTTAGCTTTCTATTAACTTCATGTGATCTTAACAGTGCTCTTCCGTCACCAATTGTTCCAGAAGGTGTTTAAGGACATGGACGGCTTGTACACAGTCATTAAGCTCAGACCACTCGTTAGGATTGTGGCTGATCCCCTCCTTGCTCTGCACAAATAACATGGCGACGGGCACATGGCGTCCCAATACCATGGCATCATGTCCTGCCCCACTAGGGAGAAACAGAGGGGGGATGCCCAACGCCTCAACAGCAGTCCTCACTGTTTGCTGCATGTTTTCATAGATGGGGACAGGTTCGACCCTCAATGTTTCCGAAAGCTCCACTTGCAAACGACGCTGTTGGGCAATGTGGTGTGCCTCTTTCTGCACAGCATCAATCAGTTGATCTCTCGTTTCCCGCTTAATGTCTCTGAGATCCACGTACACTTTCACTTCACCTGGAATAACATTGATACCCCCCGGATGAACTTGTATTTTGCCGACCGTACCCACTGCGGTCGAACTGATTCGCTTAGGCAATGATTCCACCTGAAGAATAAACTGACTGGCCGCCGCTAACGCATCGAAGCGTTGGTTCATAGGGGTATTACCCGCATGACCCGCTTGCCCTCTAAAAGTCACTTCCAGCCAGCAAGGGCCGGCGATTCCGTTGACAATGCCAACCGGAATTCCAGCGTCTTCAAGGGTTTTCCCTTGTTCAATGTGAACTTCAACAAAAGCCGCAATCTCCGCAGGATCCCGCTTGGCCGCCATAAATTGTTCAACCGTCAAGCCATCCCGTTCTATCACGGATTGAAATGAATCGCCGTTAATATCTTTTAACTGCTGCTGTTTCTCCAGGTTAACTTCACCCATCATGGCCCGGCTGCCGGTCAGTCCTCCGTTAAATCGGGCCCCTTCTTCATCTGAGAAAATGACCACTTCATAGGGAGCATCAGGGCGATAGCCAGTCTCCTTCCAGGCTTGCGCCACTTCCAGCGCGGCTAACACACCCAAGGTGCCGTCAAAATGGCCGCCGTTGGGAACACTGTCTACATGGGAACCGGACATGACGACAGGCAAGTGATCTTGTTGAGCCGTGAACCGTCCAATGACATTACCTGCACCGTCTTCCCTCACCTCCAGCCCTGCTTCGTTCATCCACTGTTTGACTAACTCTTTTGCAGCTCTTTCTTCGGGTGAAAAACCAATCCGCTGAGAACCACCCTCTTCCGTCAGGCCAATAGCTGCTAGCTGAGCCAGTCTTGCAGCCAGCCTTTCTCCACTGACACCTGAATGATCGTGACTGTCATTATATGTCGCCATTAGCCGGTCTAGCACCTTCTTGTTTACTTCCGATACACCAGCCATGTATAAAAACTCCTTCCTCTATTTGTCACTGTTCTTCCTGTTATGATTAGAGCAAATAAAACAGCGTTTTGTTATCATTTCTTTGTTTGTTTCGAAATTCCTGCCTATCAGTAGGAGGAATGTGGTATAAAAAAAGCCCCCTATTCTATAATAGAGGGCACCTTATTGTGACCACACATACCGATAAGCCTGTAAAGAGATATTTAAGGCCTTCTCACCTGAAGGTATAGTCGTTATTACAGAATAAACTTGTTAAATCATACTAAAAGTTAACACTCTTATTTATTAATAGCAGGAGATTGGTCAGTTTCGTTTTCCGCTTCAAATATCTTATTTAAATGCTCTTCGGGAAGCGGTATAGTAAATAAACTCACTATGATACAGGATGAAAAGGCGATAATCATCGCAACAGTACTCCCTGCCCAAGGGACTGTAAATAGTGTTACACCTAACTGCTGACCCATTATAAAGTATAGAATTAAATATGAACCAAACCCTAGAGTAGAGCCAACAATCGCACCGGCTTTTGTCGTTTTTCTCCACACGCTGCCCACTATCATGACTGGGGAGATCCCCCCTACAAATGCTCCGATACCAATCCACATAAGAGCCGTAAGGAATTGTGGAGGATTAAAAGCAATAATGATTCCAACAAGCATTACTATTGGTATCATCATTCTGGTTCCTAGAAATGTAATTCTGTCCGCTTGTTCTTCAGACATTTTCTTTTTAAAACGCGGAACTATTAAATCTCTAAAAATATCATTAGCCACCGCTATACTTAATACTAGAAACAGTCCTGACGTTGTTGACATGATAGCAGCAAGTATAGCCACTCCTGCCATGGCAATAACAGGTGCTGGCATAAACTTTGTAAGCATCTCTAATACCCCTACATCTGGAGGAACATCAGGGACTACTGCTCTTGCTCCCAAACCCCCTAACCACATTAACAGTCCCATGAAGAACATAAATACCAATCCTACAAGTAATGTAGTGGGGATTTGCCTTTCCTCACGCAGAGTAAACCACATCTTTGACAGTTGCGGTGTTAAGGCAAACAAAGCCAGTGAAATCATAATACCGGGTCCGGTAAATTCTCCGAAGAAGGGGTTATTAAATACGACATCCCAACTTAAATTAGGGTCTTGTGCTGTAAGCTTATCATTTATTTCGGAAATTGTACCTACGTAATATAAGACTGTAAATGTAACAAATAAGGCCAAGACAAGCATAATGACACCCTGAATTGCTGAATTCAAAACCTCCGCATGGGTACCTCCAATGACGATATATGCTGCAATAATTATTCCAGCCAAAATGACTCCAAAATGATAAGGAATATTTAATATCCGGTCAAAAATCCAACCTGTTCCGGCAAATTGGCCGGCCACATAATAAATCATTGTTAAGGTGACTATGGCAGTAATGGCTCTCATGTAATTGCTTTGGAATCTAATGCCCATGTAATCTGGCAAAGACTTGGCGGACATCCTTGTACTTATCTTAGATAGTTTAAAGGCTACAAACGCCCAAGCAACTACTGCTCCACCATAACCAAATGCGTACCATAAAGCCGGCCAGCCCATATTAAATACCAGACCAGGGTTACCCATAGTTGCCGCAGCACTGCATGTTGTTGCCCCTAATGCCAGCCCAACAATAATGGGCCCATATGACCTTCGGGCTGCAAGGAAATCAACTAACCCCTTAGTCTTCTTATGCCCGAAATATGTTAAAAAAGCTAAAAAAGCGAAAAATAGCAAGAACAAGTTCCAACCCCAAACTACAACTGATTTATCCATTGGCAGTACTCCTCTCTATACATTTTTACTTTCACTTTTCTTAGAATCGATTACTTTGTGTTTGTTTTTATGCCAGAAATATATACCAATTATTACAGCAGTCCAAAAAAACCATTGAGCATACCACAGTATTGCCATCGTTCCCATACTCAGTCACCTCCTTATCCTGATTCTCTGATAAACAAATAAGCAATACAGTTTTTACTTTATGTTGTAGTATTTATTTCTCCAGTCAGGAATTTCTTTATTTCTATCCCAACCATGACATTCACGCGCTCTTTCTTCATTTTTTAATGTCATTTTTTGAATCCTTTCTGTTGAAGTTTTCGGAAATTTACTCACAATTTCTATATATCTCGGCACTTTAAAGTACGCCAATCTTTGTGCACAATGCTCAATGATTTCCTCCATATTAACGTCATTTATTCCCTCTTTGAGCTTAATAAATATTTTTATTTCTTCTCCTCTAATGGGGTCCGGTACAGGTATGGCCGCTGATTGCTCAATAGCTGGATGACTATTGACAACATCTTCAACTTCAAAAGCAGATACATTTTCTCCAGCCACTCTAATGATGAACTTCTTTCTATCTACAAAATAGTGGTATCCTTCTTCGTCTTTTCTTACAATATCTCCTGAGTGAATCCACCCATCTGCATCAAATACTTCTGATGTTGCCTTTGGTGCATTGAGATACTCCTTCATCATAAAATCTTGCCCCTTTTGTATAAGTTCCCCTACCCCTGCTTTTACTTCTTGGTTATGATCATCAACAATTTTAGTTTCTCTACCGAGATCAGCAAAAATAGGTTTGCCAAATGAGCCAACTTTTCTTTTGCTTTTTTCCGGGTGGAAATTTCCAAATAATACAGGAACTTCACTCATACTATAAGCCTCAAAAATATCGACTTTAAATTTCTTTTCAAACCGTTCCCATAGCTCTTTAGGAGTTCCACCTACAGCTACAAATTTAGCAGTATGTTCCGGAACGTCTTCTTCTCCGAACGTTACATCTAAAATCTGCATCATTCCACCAATGGAATTAAAATATGTTGCCTTATATTTTGATATCTTGTTAAAGAAATTTCTTGGTGAGAAGTGATCCGACAAAACAAGTGATGCCCCTAAACATCTCATCCCGGTTACGGAGTACAATTGAGCATTGGCATGAAAGAGGGGAAGACATGTATAATTTCTCGATTTTTTGTTTACTAAAGGAATAGCACAAATACTTTTGGCAGCAAGAATATATGTTTTGTTTGAAAGTGGAGCTCCTTTAGGTAATCCTGTCGTACCTGATGTAAAAAATATGCAAGTTGGATCTGATTCATTTACTTTAATATCTGGATTACTTTCATCCGAATTCTCCATCAATTCAGTTAATAAATATATATTGGCTTCCATTTTTGGTTTTTTTTGATATCACCTACGATGATTACATTTTTTAATACAGATGATTCACTGGATATTTTAGAAAGAATATTTATGAATTCCATATTTGCTTCAACGATAATGGTCGATACATGAGCGGTATTTATAATATGCAGTATTTCTGGTTCTCTAAAGTTAGGATTTATCGGTACTTCGACTAATCCGGCTTTTCCAATTGCAAATAAGCTGAAAACATAAAACGGGTTGTTTTTCATGTAAATTCCAACACGGTCACCCTTAGATAATCCAATACCCAATAATGAGTGAGCAATTTTATTTGATCCTTCGGATCACAATAGATTTTTCGAAATATTTATGTTAATCTACTTACAAAAATGACTTGATTCAATGACTGTAGTCATCTTTGCAATGAAAATAAGGAGGGTAATCTGATATGGGTAAAGAAAAATTGACCCAAAGACAATTAAAAGCGTTACAGACAAAAAAGGATCTTTTTGAAAGTGCAATCACTCTTTTTAGACAAAAAGGATATGATGAAGTTTCTATTGATGATATTGCTGAAAGAGCAGGGACAGCCAAAGGTACTTTTTATACTTACTTCAAGTCCAAAGACCAGGTCATCATTGAGCAATTTAATAAAATAGATGAACAATACTTACAAGTATTTAAAAGCTTTAATAATCAACAATCTGCAACAGAAAAACTGATGCGGTTTGTTAAAGAACAGCATTTATATTGTAGCCATGTGATAGGGATAGATTTGCTAAAAATTGTCTATTACAGCCAAATTAGAAATAAAGGTGAAGCAGTCGAAGTCATTGACGAAAATAGATGGTTATATAGGTTAGTTCGCAATATAATTGAAGAGGGACAGGCTTCGGGTGAATTTAGGACTGATTTATCTTCTGAGGAACTAACAAGGATGGTTGTCCGCTGTATGAGAGGTACATTGTACGACTATTGCTTATACAATGGTCAATTTGATTTGGTCGAAGATGGACAAAAATTTTTCGAATTATTCATCAATGGTGTCTTAAAACAATGATACTTCAGTGTTTTTATATATAGCACTGCCCCAGCCACAACTCTTTTATTTTTTTAGTAAATGAATAAACGCAGCGGCATTATCGTTATTAATAAATCCCCCTACATTTTCTGTTAGACCAACTTTTGGATCGGTTGAGACTTGCCGTTTCCCTGCAGCACCTCGAAGCTGCCATACGATCTCAACGATTTGGGCCACTCCAGTTGCACCGACTGGGTGCCCTCTCGAAATTAATCCTCCGCTTGGATTTACAGGTAAATCACCATCAAGTTTTGTTTTCCCTGATTCAATCAGTTCTCCACCTTGCCCTTTTTGACAAAGTCCCAATTGCTCATAAGCTAACAGTTCGCCGATGACGGTTGCATCATGAACTTCAAGGACATCCAAGTCATCCGGACCTAATCCTGCCTTTTCATAAGATTTTATGGCAGCCCTTTCTACAGTACTTTTATCGTTTGTAGATCCTACTTCTGAAACACCAACTGAACTTGCAACGTATATAGGTTTTGTTGAAAATTTACTCGCCACTTTTTTATTGCAAAGTACTGCAGCTGCGGCGCCATCAGAAACCGGTGAACACATCAGTAACCTTAGCGGGTCACTAATCATACGGGATTGAAGTATACTCTCAAGTGAATGAGCTTCTTGATATTGTGCATAAGGGTTAAAACTTCCATTATAACTGTTCTTTTCTGCAATTTTTGCTAGTGTTTCAATTGATGTTCCATACTGATTCATATGCTTATTGGCTTCGTCTGCATAATAATCCATAAAAATACTTTTTCCTTTACTATTTTCACAGTATCCAGGAAAATTCTTGAGTTGTTCTACATCGGTTCCACTCTCTAGCGCCTTAAACGCTTTATTTTTATCTTGATAAACCATCTTTTCTGCTGCAAGTACCAATACAACGTCATATACTCCTGAAGCGACTGCTGTCCATGCCAAATGAAAAGCACTAGAACCACTTGCGCAGGCGTTTTCTGTATTAATAACGTTTACATCAGATAAACCTACGTCATTTAATATCACTTGCCCTCTGATACATTCCTGGCCAGACAATATACCTGCCATTGCATTTCCAACAAAAGCGGCTTCTATTTGCGAATGATCAATGTTGACATCTTCAATCGCATTTAATGCAGCCTCTTTCCCCAATTCTTTCAAACTTTTATCCAGATGCTTTCCAAACCTTGTCATCCCCACCCCAATGATACAAACATCGTTCATTTGTTTTCCTCCCCGGAGTTTTAATTAATTTGACGCTCTTTCTTTTCCCAATATCGTTTACGCAATGCCTTTTTATCTATTTTTCCATATGGAGTTAATGGTAAAGTGTCAACAAAGTCAATTGATTTAGGCACTTCATAACCGGATAAATGTTTTTTACAATGTGATAGGAGTTCAACTTCAGTAACATTTGATTTATCGTGTTTGACTACAATGGCCTTTACAGCTTCTCCCCATTTATCATCTGGAACACCGATGACGGCTGCTTGTTTGACACCGGGATGCTTGAATAAAGCGCTTTCAACATTTGTCGTATAAATATTAAAGCCACCGCTGATGATCATATCTTTTTTTCTATCTACCAGATAAATATAGCCTTCTTGATCTCGATAAGCTAAATCACCTGTATAAATCCAACCCTTCTTTATTGTTTCCATCGTTTCTTTCCTAAGTTTCCAATATCCTTTCATCATATGTGGACCACGTGTTATTATTTCTCCTACTTCTTCAACCCCCACCTCTTGCCCATTGTCATCTACAATTTTCACCTGTGAAATAATAACCTCTTTTCCACAAGAGGCCAGACGTTTCTTATCGTTTTTCAAAAACTTAACATGGTCTTGCTTAGTCAGTACTGTTGTTTGGTTGGCTACCTCCATTTGTGAATAGATTTGGATTAGTATTGGGCCAAAGGTTTCAAGTGCCTGTTCTATACGCGCAGGCGCCATTGGTGCCGCGCCATATACAATCGTTTGTAAACTGCTCAAATCATAGCTGGATCTTTCCTCAAGATCTAAAATGGCATAAATCATAGTAGGAACTAATAATGCAAATGTGACTCTTTCTCGTTCAACAGTTTCACAAAATTTGGCTGGATTAAATTCTTTATGGAGAATATGAGTGCATCCTCTTAGCAAGCCGGGTAGGATGAAGAAGCCAGCTGCATGAGGAAGTGGGGTACTGTGAAGTAATACACCTTCTCGAGTAATGTCACATTCAATAATTTCACTGTACATTAAAGAAATGAGTGATTTGTGTGTATGAATAACACCCTTTGAACGCCCAGTAGTTCCTCCCGTGTACATAATTGCTGCGATATCTTCTTCTTTTACATGAGGTTCTTGAACATCACTTGAAGACTTCTTCATTAGTGAATTGAGGCTAAAATCATCTTCATTATCTACTGTTACGACTATAAGGTCTTTTAGATCGCGATTTTTAATACTTTGTATACGATTATAAAATTCTGCACTACAAAAAATGGCTTTCGATTGTGAATCTGTTAATCGATATTCAACCTCTTTTTCATTTAAAAAATGGTTTAAAGGTACTCGCACAGCACCAACTTTGGCAATAGCAAATTCCAATACGATATATTCGATACAGTTTTTCATATATAATGCAACCCGATCACCATGTTTAATTCCGAGCTGCATTAATAAATGAGCACACTTATTCACTTCTACTCTTAGTTCGTTATAAGTAACCGACCTTCTATAGTCTTTAATAGCTGTTTTATGAGAGTATTGACTGACTGATTTTTCAAACAAATCTCCAATCGAAGTCCCTATCATCAAATTTACCCTCCCACTATAAATTAAGGTTTATCTAACTAAATATGGAAGTGTATACATGCTCACCTTCATCTAAGATTCAATAGGATCTTGATTTTGACCAGGGTCAGTGACTTAAGTCATTTTCAAGTATAATCACATTATTTAATATTGTCAATGTTAAAAATCATTTAACAAAATTTAACGTGTATATCACAGTTTGCATTTGCCGTTTGGCATTAGCGTCTATAGTTCAACAGTGTAGCGTTTCGCTGCAGTACTATAATACGTGTAGCGAAATGATACATGTCCCCAACTTCGGTGGATTTAACCGAAAAGTAGTGAAATACACAATTTTGCGCATTTTATGGCACGCTTTTTTGGGTTTTTAGCAGTTGGCACGGTTTTTGCTATTTAATTTAGTACAACATGATAAAAATTGTTGAAAGGAGCGAATGTAGGTTGGCCACAAGAAATTCACAAATTTTAGCCATTGATGCAGGCGGAACAATGACCGATACGTTCATCATTGACAACAACGGGGAATTTGTCGTTGGCAAAGCACAATCGACACCCGAAGATGAATCGATTGGTCTCTTAAATTCCGCCAGGGATGCACTCAGTTATTGGGATACCACGGTAGAAGAGGAATTCCCCAAGTTGCTTGCCGGTGTGTATTCGGGAACGGCGATGCTAAACAGGCTTGTTTCACGAAAAGGGCGCCGGGTCGGTTTGATCGTCAACAAGGGAATGGAAGATTTTCACCGCATGGGGAGGGCGATTCAAGCGTATTTGGGGTATTCGTATTCCGATCGCCTTCATCTGAATACGCACCGTTATGATCCACCGCTGGTGCCAAGGGAGTTGACACGTGGAGTAACCGAAAGAGTGGACTTGTTTGGAAACGTTGTCATTCCCCTTTATGAACATGAAGTGGCACCGGCTGTGCAAGATCTTCTCGATCAAGACGTGGAAGCCATTGTCATCAGCTTGCTTCATTCGTATAAATACCCGCATCACGAGAGAAAGATCAGGGACATTGCCCGCGACATCATCAAGTCGAGTGGAAAAGAGATTCCCGTTTTTGCCTCAGTTGATTATTATCCCGTGCGTAAGGAGTCTCATCGCACAAACACAACCATTATTGAAGCCTATGCCGCGGATCCGTCGCGGGAAACGTTAAACAAAATCAGCAAACGTATCCGTGACCATGGTGCAACCTTTGACCTCCGTGTCATGGCCAGCCATGGCGGGACGATCAGTACCAAGGCGAACGAATTGGCCCGGACCCTTGTCTCCGGACCGATCGGTGGCGTCGTCGGTGCTAAATATCTGGGAGAATACCTCGGCATTTCCAATATCGCCTGTTCAGACATCGGTGGCACCAGCTTTGACATGGCCCTTATTACACAAGGGGATTTAAGTATCAACACCAGCCCCGACATGGCTCGCTTAGTGCTTTCACTCCCGCTTGTCGCCATGGATACAGTCGGAGCGGGCGCAGGCAGCTACGTGCGCATAGATCCCAACTTTAAATCCATCACTTTGGGACCTGACAGTGCAGGACACCGCGTTGGTGTATGCTATCCTGAAGGCGGTGTGGAGACAGTGACCGTGTCTGACTGTCACGTCGTGCTCGGCTTGATTAACCCGGACAATTTCCTGGGCGGTGAAGTGAAATTGCATCCGGAACGGGCTTATGAAGCGGTTAAAACTCAAATTGCAGAACCGCTCGGATTGTCCGTTGAAGATGCGGCTTACGGTGTGATCGACTTGTTAGAGTCACAACTGCGCAACTACCTCGAATCGATGATCCTGGGCAAAGGTTATTCTCCTTCGCAATACGTCTGCTTCTCATACGGTGGCGGCGGGCCGCTGCATACGGCAGGTTATACGAAAGGACTCGGTTTCGAAGATGTGCTTGTTCCCGCTTGGGCGGCCGGGTTTTCAGCCTTCGGATGCGGTGCGGCTGACTTTGAATATCGCTACGATAAAACACTGGACATCAACGTCAATGATGGTGCAAGTGAGCAAGAGAAAATCGCGGCTGGACGTGAATTGCAGGACGCCTGGAATGAGTTGATGGAAAAGGTGGCCCAGGAGTTTGAGAAAAACAAATTTTCCAGAGATGAAGTAGATTTTCGTTTGTATTTCAGAATGCAATACCAAGGACAGCTAAACGATTTGGAAATCGAAAGCCCGATTCAGTCTTTTAAACACGTCGGTCACTGGGAAGATCTTGTGCAAGCATTTGAAGAGATGTACACCCGTGTCTATGCCAAAGCAGCAACCTCGCCGGAGTTAGGCTACAGCATTACCGGTGCCATCGTCCGCGGAATCGTCGAAGTGGCCAAACCGAAAGTGCCCGAAGAACCGCTGGAAGGCGAAACCCCGCCGCAAGACGCCTATCTTGGCAAACGCCGCGTGTATTGGAAAGGCGAATGGATTGAGGCCGACATCTGGGAGATGGAAAAACTGAAAGCCGGAAACAAAATCAAAGCGTTCGCCATTTTGGAATCACCAGCAACGACGTTTGTTATTCCCCCCGGCTTTGAGACCTATCTTGATCAACACCGCATCTTCCACTTGAAAGAATTAAAATAAATTAAAATGAAAGGGAGGAATTTCGATGGCCATTCGAGAGGAAGAGCTTTATCGTAAAAATAAATTTCCCATCGGTTGGGACGGAAAAACGCTTAAGCAAATGAGGATGGAGATTGATGAGATCAGCAGGGCCACAGGCCATTATGCGGGATTGAAAGAACTGCCTTTTAAAGAAGCAGAGCCGATCCGCTATGAAAAAATCTTCTCCAAATTGCGCGGTGGGGTTGTTCATGCCAGGGAAACGGCCAAAAAGGTAGCCGCCTCCCCGATTGTTGAACAGGAAGGGGAACTTTGCTTTACGCTGTATACACCGGAAGGAGACTCTATCGTCACTTCGACGGGGATTATTATACACGTCGGGACGATGGGAGCAGCGATCAAATACATGATCAAAAACGACTATGAAGACAACCCCGGGATTGAAGACGGTGATATCTTCTGTAATAATGACTGTCAAATCGGAAACGTACACCCGTGTGACGTGCACACCATTGTACCCATCTTTTATGACGGGGAATTGATCGGCTGGGTTGGCGGCGTTACCCATGTCATCGATGTGGGCGCAACGGCACCTGGAAGCATGACCGTAGGACCAGTCACACGCTATGACGACGGGTATCAGGTGGCTTGCCGGAAAATTGGCGCGAATGACACTTTGTTCAAAGATTGGCTCATTGAAAGCCAACGCTCTGTGCGTACGACCAAATATTGGCTGTTGGACGAACGAACTCGTCTCGCCGGTTGCCACATGATACGCGACCTCGTCCTCGATATCGTCAATGAAGAAGGCATCGAGGCCTACAAGCAATTTATCCGCGAAGTGATCGAAGACGGACGACGGGGCTTTATTAATCAAGTCAAAACCTTGCTCATTCCGGGACGATACCGCCAAGTCTCCTTTGTCGACGTGCCGTATAAAAATTTGGATGTTCCGCCATATGCTAAGGTGGATACGATCATGCACGCACCGACGGAGGTCATCGTGCATAAAGACGGCAAATTCGAGATCGACTTCGAAGGGGTTAACCGTTGGGGATGGCACAGTTATAATGCCACACCAGTCTCCATCACGAGCGGCATTTGGGTGATGATGTCTCAAACGCTCATCCCAAATGACCGGGTCAATGACGGCGCCTATTACGCCAGTCAGTTCGATTTGCCATATGGTTCTTGGTTAAATCCCGACGACATCCGCACAGCGCACAGTTACGCTTGGCACTTCCTCGTCTCCGCTTGGAGTCCGTTATGGCGGGCCTTGAGCCGCAATTATTTTGCCCGCGGCTATCTGGAAGAAGTCAACGCCGGAAATGCCAATACATCCAACTGGCTGCAAGGCGGCGGTTACAATCAGTTTAACGAAAACCACGCTGTGAACAGTTTTGAATCAGCTGCTGAAGGTGTCGGGGCAAGTGCCGTACGGGATGGAATCAGCCACGCCGCAGCTATTTGGAATCCGGAAGGCGACATGGGCGATATGGAAATTTGGGAATTGGCCGAACCGCTCATCTATTTAGGCAGAAGCATCAAGCCCAACACGGGCGGTTACGGCAAATACCGGGGAGGCAGCGGATACGAGACATTACGCTTAGTATATGGCGCCAAAGACTGGACCATGTTTTTCATGGGTAACGGTTATATCTCCAGTGATTGCGGGCTGATGGGCGGCTATCCGGCCGCATCAGGCTATCGTTTTGAGGCGCACGGAACGGACATTAAAGAGCGGATCGAAAAACGATTACCCATTCCGACTGGCGGCGATCCGGATCCTGACAACCCTCAATACGAAACAGTCATGAATGCCAAAGAAGTCGTTCGTGACAAACAATCGATTACGACCGAAACCATCTTTGAAAACTATGATCTGTATCTCAATTATTTACGCGGAGGCCCGGGATTCGGTGATCCACTGGAAAGAAAACCGCACATGATCGAAGCAGACCTGAACGAAGGTCACTTGCTGCCCCGGTTTGCCGAGAGCGTGTACGGCGCTGTTGTGTATCAGGATGAAACAGGCACCTACAAAGTTGATGTCGAAAAAACAGCACAACGCCGCCAAGAAAAGAGAAGAGAGCGCCTAAAGCGGGGCGTGCCGGTCAAAGAGTGGATGAAACAAGAAAGAGAAAAAATTATCAACAAAGAGGCGTCCGTACAAGTTCAGCATATGTATGCTTCAAGTTTCGGCCTGAGTGAAAAATTCTTTAATGAGTTTAAATCATTTTGGTCTTTACCTGCTGATTGGGTGTTAAAGGAAGAGGAGTTGGATATGCCAACCTTCGGAGTTAAAATCAAGCGGAATTAGGATAAAAAGAGCAGATCAGAACCAACAAAATTCAGACGGTGGGGTGAGTGATTTGACGGTTTATGATCGTAAGACGATTGAGGAGTTGATCGACGGCACGATCGAGTTTTATAAATTAAAAGAAATGCTGTCCAACTTTAAGGACAGGGACCGTTTTGACAAGTATATCAGCATATTGCAGGAACGGGTGCCCTGGGATGATCCGATCCTGTTGCCGGCAGGACTTCACTTATACATCGTTCAAAAACCGGATGGTCAGCGTATTGTGAAGTGCGATTGCGGTCACGAATTTTGTGATTATCGCGACAATTGGAAGTTGCATGCCTTAATTCATGTGCGCGATACAGAGGAAAAAATGGCTGAACTGTATCCGAAACTGTTAGCTCCAGATCCACAGTGGCAGGTTATACGTGAGTATTATTGTCCAAACTGTGCGACCCAACTCGAAGTGGAAGCAGTGACGCCGTGGTATCCGGTCATAAAAGATTTCGAGCCTGATATAGATACGTTCTATACGGAATGGTTGCAAAAACCGCTCCCTGGGTCAAAGGGATAAAATCTGAGAAGCTATTGTACTGAGATTGTTCCTGAGACACAAGAAGGGGCTGTCTCAAAAGTCTGGAGACAGCCCCATTTTACTTTGAACCGATTCACCTTAACCCGTACTTTTTGATTTTACGGTATAACGTCGTCCGGGCAATATTGCATTTTTTGGCCACCGCTGATAAATTCCAATTTGTCTGATCGAGCAATTGGAGCAACAATTTCTTTTCCTTGATTTCTAATGGGGATAAGTTCTTGTCTTGCTGCTGGGCATGGATGAGGTCATTTTCCCCTTCACTAAGGGACAAACCGGATGTCTCCTGCCCCTGCCCATAACCTTCAGTAGGGTCACGATGTCTTTCCTGCTGCCGTATTGTTGACGGGAGATGCTGAGGTTGTATGTAAGCTGTCTCTGCAAAAATAACGGCATATTGAATAACGTTTTGCAGCTCACGGATGTTTCCAGGCCAGGAATACGATTCAAACAGAGATAAGGTACTCTCATCCAAACCGTCAATATTTTTATTGTGTTGACGTGCATATTCTTTGAGAAAATAATGAGCCAGCGAAGGGATATCCTCTTTCCGCTCCCGCAAAGGGGGCATGTGTATGTCTACCACATTCAAGCGATAATACAAATCCTTGCGGAAACGCCCTTCCCGGACCATCTCCTCCAAATTTTTATTCGTCGCAGCAATGATACGTACATTGACTCTCCTGGGGGCGGAAGCGCCCAGCCGCAATACCTCACTCTCCTGTAAGACACGGAGCAAATAGACTTGCAGATCCAACGGCATTTCCCCGATTTCATCCAGAAACAATGTTCCGCCGTCTGCTTCTTCGAATTTCCCCTTTTTTCCTGCTTTGGCGCCACCGGTAAAAGTGCCAGGTTCATAACCAAACATTTCGCTTGCCATAAGCTCCTTCGGAATCGCACCGCAGTTAATGGCCAAAAATGTTTCTTTTTTACGCGGGCTGGCCTCATGAATTGTGCGGGCGATCTTTTCTTTTCCTGTACCGCTTTCACCGGTCAACAGGACGGGTACATCAGTATGGGCCACTTTCTGACATTGACGGATAACATTTTTAATGGCGTTGGATTGGCCAACGATGTGCTGCCACGGCTGGACATCATCAATAAGATAAAATGTACGGTTAATCTTGTTGATGTTTTTAAAAACGATTAAGTAACCGGCTATATCTTGATTGCACTGCAGGCGTTCAATGCAGGCGTTACATCCGAATGCAGGTAATTCAACTTCGCTTTTCGTGTTGTTTTGCTGCTGTGGTGGACTTTGTGAATGCCTGACAAGTTCATTGACAAGCGGGTGGAATTCAGGTTTACTTTGCAAGTCTTTCCATTTTGAAAGTTGGAAATATTTAAGCATATGCGGATCACCTTTTACAACTTCCATGGCCGGATTTAAGAGTAAGACACCGTCATTTGGCCATCGGTTAACGGCTTGATCATAACTTGAGACTAAATAGTGATGCATGTCGGTCAATGACTGTTGGAATTGCTGCTGAATGGTAAAAGCGCTGGACAGAGCGGTGGCTAAAGTGTGAGGTTGTGCATCAGGCCAAAGTCCGGTAAGATCAAGGGCACCCAGCACTTCATTGGTAAATGGATGAAGAATGGGAGCAGATGAGCACGTCCAGGGGTGACATCCTTGGCAAAAATGTTCTGCCGAAAAAATTTGCGTCGGTTGTTTAGTTACGATAGATGTGCCGATTGCATTCGTTCCCGCTGCTTGTTCACTCCAATCTGCTCCTGGAACAAAGTTCATTTTTTCCGCTTCATTAAGAATACGGCGTTCACCTTTCAGATAGATAATCCGGCCGTTTTGATCGCATAAGGTGACAATGTAACCCGTCCCTGAAAGATGAAAAGATAAATCATCGATAATCGGTTTGGCAATCCGGTACAGTTGAGAATTTTGGAGCAACTCCGTTAACTCTTTGTCGGTCAAGGCAAGCTTTGTTTCTTTTTGGCCTGGATCAACGCGGAGCGCCTGACAACGTTGCCATGATTGCAGGATTATTTCCCGTAATTTCTCTGTAAAAGGATTGCCGCCGGGGGGAGGATTTCCCTTAACGAAGTGTTCCCATGCATACTGTAATTCAGTGTTTTTTTGAGCCAGTTCACGGGTTGAGTATATAGCTATGTTGGGGTTTTTCATAGCTATCCCTCCAACTTAATATGTCTCACAATTTATAATATTATAACATCAATTCGTCTTATATGTAAAAAAACATTTGTTTACCCGTGAAACACCACGTGGACAAATCATAATGAACTATACCATCATACGGTAACGGTTGGTTCAAGTACAGTCAAAGTATTATTGACGGTATCCAGATTAACAGTGGCACCGATTGGAATAGTCGCCTTATAGAAACCATGGGCAGTAGCCAGGTTGGTCATGAGCGGTTTTCCTAACGGCACTAATAAAGCATTTATCAAATCTTGATACGATGTGCCGTAAGAGACAGGGCAATTGGTGCATTCCCCCATGATAATGCCCAGACAATTGTCAAATTTTCCTGCCATCAACAGCTGTATTAAATACCGGTAAATCAGCGTTGTGGGTGTATTGGTATCTTCTAAGAACAGGATTTTCCCGTCCATGGTGTGCCAAGCGTATTGACGATCGAGGTTAGATTGCCACCCACGATAGGGGCAGTGACATTGCTGGAACCAAGCTAATCAGGGGGATGCCCGGGGGATTGAGGATCATCCTGGGTGCAGTCAATGTAGAGGTTGCTGTAAAAAATTGATCGAAATTATAAGCGGGTGTGTCCGGCCGAAAATCAATCAGCATCAAACTGTGAAAGGTAACTAAGTCACTCAGCTGGTACAAAATATTAAGTAATACGGTTATGTCGCTGTATCCTGTGACGATTTTAGGGTTGTCTCTTATCACGTCATAATCCAGATAGGGAAGCATGTTCTGAACTCCTGTCCCACCCCGTGTGGGCAGTATCATTTTCACTCTTGGGTCCGTAAACATCGTCATGACGTCCTCAGCCCTCTGTTCAGCTGGTGCAGTGACAATACCTTCAAAAGCATAAACATACCTGCCAAAAACGACATTAAAGCCCATCGCGATCAATGTTTGTACTCTGGCATTAATCAAGTTCGCATCAAGAGGACTGCCAGGTGTCACCAAGCCAATGGTATCTCCCCTCTGCAACAACGGTGGTTTAATGGCCATATTTTACCTCCTGCACTCATGTTCATTTTATTCATGCTAAGATGTATATGCTTTAAAACCACCAGCATTGATGCCTATTTTTAATAGGAAGGTAACACCCGGCATATAAAAGTTTTTATTTTGTGTCTTGAAAATATCTCCAACATCTGATATAGTACATTACAACACTAATGCACTATATCGGAAAAGGAGGGTAGATGTGCCCTTGCCAATTAATCCAGATGGGACGAAACCAATCTATGTTCAGATAGCTGAATGGTTAGAAACGGAGATTTTGTCAGGCAATATTGCTGCTGATGAAAAAATTTACTCCCAATATCAACTGGCTGAGATGTTTAACATTAACCCAGCTACCGCAGCTAAAGGATTAAAATTGTTGGCTGAACAAAACATTCTCTACAAAAAACGGGGGTTAGGCATGTTTGTCTCTTCGCAAGCAAAAGAATTGATCCTCCACAGGCGCAAAAACGAAACCTTAATCCACCTGGTTGAGGAGCTCATCACTGAAGCCCAGCGTGTGGGTCTCAGTGAAACTGAATTGTTGTCTTTAGTCCAATCTTCATATCAACAACGCAAGGGGAAAGGGGAATCTTGATGCATGTCATTGAAACGGAAAAGCTGAGCAAAGTATATGGTTCTGCCACAGCGATTGACCAGCTTTCCTTGACCATTGGAGAAAACAAACTGATCGGTTTGATTGGGCGCAACGGGGCTGGCAAAACGACTCTGATGAAACTGATCGCTGGCTATCTTTTACCCTCGGCTGGCCAGATCAAGGTCTTTGGAGAGCCGCCTTTCAACAATCTGACAGTCTCTAGCAACATGATTCTGACCAATGACCGCCTGCCTGTTATACCCACGCTGACCATTGCCGAGATCATGGATAGCATGGCCCTATTTTATCCCCACTGGGATCATGGACTGGCCAAACGCTTGTGTCAATATTTTGAATTGAATTCCAAAGTCTACCCGAATACATTGTCCAAAGGGCAACAAAGCACCTTGTACACCATTATTGGCATTGCTGCCCGCTGTCCCTTAACGATGCTTGATGAGCCAACCACAGGGATGGATAAAGCGGTACGTAAGGATATCTACCGGGTGTTGCTCAAAGATTATCTCAACCATCCCCGCACCATGATCATTTCCAGTCACTTGCTGAACGAGCTGGAAGAGATCCTGGAAGAGATTATCTTGCTCGATAAGGGACAAAAAAAAGTGCATTTGCCTGTGGAGGAATTAAGCCGGCTGGTGATCCGGCTGAGAGGTAAAAAAGACGCGCTGGCACCTGTGTTAGAGACAAAGCTGGTCATTGACCAGCAACCGCTGGGCCCTGACAGCCTCACTGTGGTCGTGAAGAATGAGTTGCCGGAGGATCTGCTGCGCTCTCTTCGTCAGCAACAGGTGGAAATATTGTCTGTGCCCACAGATGAAACTTGCGTCTATCTGACCAAAACGAGACAAGGAGGCATTGATGATGTCTTTAACCACAACTAGCCTGGCCCACAATGTCAAGCAACTCTACCGCTACAAACTGCATGCCTATTTTACCGTATTTGGGTCATTAATTGCCGTGCAGCTGCTAGGATTACTCCTTTCTCTTAATGGAGTGGGCCAGTTCGCAACGTATTTTGATCATATCTATATTCATGTGAATCATTTCTCCGCCAATTTCATTATTATATTCAGCCTGATGTGGGTATTTATTATTGCTGTGACGGTCACCACCCAACCTTACCGGGACGCCGATTTTGTGTTTGTGGCCAACCGGATGAGCAGTCATTTGTCCAATATCCTTTTTCTGCTCACGGCCAGTGTGATTGGGGGCGTCACAGCTATGTTGTGCGGTTTTGTCCTTAAACTGGTGGCTGGGTACATACTCTATCAGGATCTGGTATTCCAGCAGACGCTTTCACTGCCTGAACTGCTGCTCGGCCTTGCCGCGGCCAGTTTGTACATGATTCTCCTCAGCTCAGCTGGCTTTTTGGCCGGTATGCTCTCACAACTGCACAAGGCCGTTAAGTTTGTACTCCCAGCATTAGTGTTGGCCATGCTTATCATGGAAACAGGAAGTCCCAGATTACCAATTATGATCATGCTGGCCCAATTTTTCACAAATGAGGATTCATTTGTTATCTTTGTCATCAAAGTAGCGGCCAGTTCAAGCCTGCTGTTTGGCACTGCCCTACTGATTTCCAACCGGCTGGAGGTGAGACAATAATGGGGGTTGTGGTTGTGTGGAGTTTACTGCTGTTAATTGTGATTCTCGTTCTGATGATCATCTTGATACAACGCTTGTTGAAAAGGGGTAACCGCTTCTGGACACTGAACCGTCTCAAATGGTTAAGTGGTGCATACTTGTTGATCTTGCTGCTCGCCCTGGCGCTCTATTATGTATTGCCTATAAAGGAGACCTCTGAGCTGAGGACGATCAGCTACGAGGAAGCAGAACAGCGCAGATTAGATTTTTACCGGGCTGTAGAGCAAGGCAAACTAGCAGAGCTTGAACAGGATGACTTCCGGGAACAATGGCGGTTTGAAACATATGTTGAACGTCTCTACATTAAGCTGAATAAGACCGTTTATCCCGAAGAAATGGGTTCAGAACTTATCGTTGAACAAACAGATGACACTGAGGGAGCGATTGAGGTGCGGTACATAATGACACCAACAGTAATAGAGAGGCTCGATGTGACTGATCAACTCGACACTCCTCGCGTTGACTTACAGGGAGAACATTTGTTCATCCATTTTCCGGATCATCAAGAGCTGCGGCTGGCTCACTTCAGTAAGGCATTTACGATCAAACAGTTCAGTGCTCCGGAATATATTGAGGGAGTGTCTTCCCCAGGAGCCAGTGCCTTGTATATCCGCCTGCCCCAGCATATTGAACTTGAGGCCAGTGACAATCTGCCTATCCGCTGGGTTGGACAGTAGCCTATTAGCCGGCTAAGCATCGGTGCTCTTGAGTTTACAGGGGGCGTCACCGTCGCCCCCTTTTCCCTTTACTCCCTGCACAGTCTGAAAAAGGACTTGTGGATTAAGCATTGGTGGCAGAACCCTGCCCTAATAAACGCTCAATATCGGGAGCTATTTTTAGAGGTGAGGTAGTGGGCGCGTAACGTTTGACAACCTGGCCATCCTTGTCGATCAGGAACTTGGTGAAATTCCATTTGATTTCATCCGTGAAGATCCCCTTCGCTTGCCGGGTCAGATAGCGGAACAAGGGGTGGGCTGAATTCCCTTTCACCTCCACCTTGGCGAACAGGGGAAACGTGGCATTGTAATTCGTCTGGCAAAAAGAAAGAATCTCCTCCTCACTGCCTGGTTCCTGGTTCATGAACTGGTTGCAAGGAAAACCTAGCACAACAAATCCTCGATCCTTGTAAGTTTGGTAGAGTTGTTCCAGCTCCCGGTACTGTGGTGTAAAACCGCAGCGGCTGGCTGTGTTGACAATTAAAACCACCTGTCCCTTGTAATCTGCCAAAGATTGCTCTTGGCCATTAATCAAGCGGGCAGTAAAATCATAGATACTCATGGTGCTTCCCCTTTTCCTGTTTGTTGTGCCTCATACAGCTGGTCATAGCGCTCAGCTGAAGTAAAATCCAGTTCGGTCAATCCGCCAGCATGCCAGCTGGTTAAGCGCAGAGTGACCAGTTTGTACTCAATATGGATCATGGGATGGTGATTGAGTGATTCAGCTACCTGAGCTATCTGATTGACAAACTCAATGGCATCCATAAATTCTTGAAAGCGGTATTTGCGCTCAATCCACTTGCCGTCCCTCTTCCACGTTTTAAGCTGAGCAAGATGCTCGGTGATGGCTTGTTCTTCCAAACGCATGTGATCTCCTCCTTGAAATATTTACAATCCCAATGTCATGGAATTGATTTGCTCAAGCTGCTCTTCCAGCCAGCTGACGATATCTGCATAAACTTCTTGCCTGTTAAGTTCATTCAACATTTCGTGGCGTCCATCTGGATACAATTTGTATGACACATGCTTCAGCCCGGCCCGTTTATACATCTGAACAGCGGCCAGGACACCCTTGGCCTGTTTTCCTACCGGGTCTTGATCTCCGGATATAAACAATAGGGGCAGGTTCTTAGGTATTTGTGCAACCTGTCCCTGATCATGGATCAGTTGCAAACCATGAAACAAATCATAGAAAAAGCCCGCTGTACATATTCCTCCGCACAAGGGATCCTTGATGTATTGATCCACCTCCTGCTCATCCCTTGTTAACCAGTCAAATGCTGTTCTGTTTGGTTTAAAACCTTTGTTAAAGCTGCCAAACGTCAGTTTGTCTAACAGCGGGCTGGGTATTTTTCTTCCTTTCTTCCTGATCTCATACTGGGTAACAAGTTTTCCCAGCTTGCCCAACAGACCAGGGTCTCCCCCTGTTCCAGATAAAATCACCCCTTGGATGTGGTCACCGTGCAACTGGATATATCTCCTGGCCAAAAAGGAACCCATGCTGTGCTCAAACAAAAATACAGGAACACCTGGATGTTCTGTTTTAATCATGTTGGTCAGTTGCAGCATATCACTGACCACTTTATCAAAGCCATCCTCATCTGCAAAATAGCCAGCTATGCCCATTTTTTGACCTGTTAAACCATGTCCCCGGTGATCATTACCATATACGGCAAACTGATGTTTGACCAAATGCCTGGCAAACTGGTCGTAACGCTGAATATGTTCGGCCATGCCATGGGCAATTTGGACAACCGCTTTGGGTTTCACCTGATCATGCACCCATCTTCTGGCAACAATCTGCACACCATCCTGTGCTGTAAATGTAAAGGTAATGGCAGACATTTGCTAAGCCCTAGCTCCCTTCTTAGGAAACAATACCACCCTTGTCTGTGGACATATTCAACAATAGTGAGTCTATAAATAATTACTCTAGAATCAAGATAGGTTCCAATTCCGCTTCAAAGATTCGAGGCCATGGTAGCTTCACGTGGACATCTTCTAATTTTGAAATTGTTGCGTAAAAATCTTTATTTCCTCTTGAACCAATATAGACTTCCTTACCTGCGAAGTGCTCAAAATAATTTTCCGTTTCTGATTTTAATTGTTCTTGTACAAAACCATTAACTTCATCATAATGGTCTCCCAAGTCCCACTCGCTTCCACCAATAGACTGAATAAAGTTTCTTGCTCTGGGATGGACAACATTTTTGTAACCGTCATCTTTGGCAAAGCGGTGGAGTAAAAATTCATAATGGGCTTTAGCAGCATGCAAATATTGAGGAACGCCCATCCCTGACGTTTGTTCTAAGAATGTATAGCGTGAAGCAGCATGACCAATGGTAATCCCCAAAGTATTGCCGGCTGTGTTCCACCCACTGTAGGCAAGCAGCTTGGTTACATCGATTTGCTCCAGAAGCATTTCAACAAAGACGGCTTCAGAACGGTTCACCTCAATCACATCTCCAATGGCCACCTGCTTATTTAAATCAATTAATTCTTTTATTCGATTAACTAGTTTATTAATATCTTCTGGTCTGTTGTCAGAAGGTGTGTTTAGTAATAAATAAATATCTGCATCCTCTTGGTTCTCTACAATAGTTCCGCCTGCGGCAAGAATGTGTTTTTCAACATTATAGTCAAAAGTGGTGTCTTCAAAGGGAGCAATCCATTCTGATCCATGAATCCCTGCATACTCAACATAAAAAGCAGGCGACTGTTTCAATAATTGATTAACAAACCTTGCAACCAGAACGGCATCGATCTCATCAGCGCCAGGGAATACAAATGCCCGATCCTGTACTTGAAGCTGTTCTATTTTATTAACCAAGACCTCCCTTTCCGCTCGATGAAGTCCGTATTCAGCAGCATCATCCTGAGCAAGAATCAGAAAATCTATTATCCCTTCATCCACCCAATCCACCAATAGTTGATTTATTTGATGATTTCTTGCTCTGGCATTTAAATAATCTTCCAAGACATGAGGCGGTATCGTGCGCTGCAATTCCTCCAATCTCTCTCTTCCTTCTTCCATGCCAAGATTCACTACTTTATCATATAGGATGGCCCATTCTCTAACTTCATTGTAATATTCAAGATACTCATCGCTAATGGCGGTGACCGCTAACCGTTGGATCGTATCATAAACATAAATCGGTTTGTCCGGATATTTCTCTCTAATGTTTTTAATGATCTGTACATTTTCAACTGCTTTTTCATAAGATTGGATCCCTGTTCTTGACGCAATTAAACCTCCGTACGCCAACATGCTGACTGAAATTACAAAAGCATCTGCATGATCCCCTTGTTCCAGCAACCATTCACCTATGGCTTCTCCATCCCCCGGGGATGTAAAATAACCCAATTTTTCCCTTGGAGGAATCAAGACATCAATCCCTGCCGCTTTACCGATGTGTTGGGGGAAATAAATATTAGCGGGGCGGTCATCGAGTGGAACAAGTAAAATTGTCGCTAAAGGTTTAACTTTACCTTGTTTTCCTAAAGCATGAACATCGCTCATTGGCAAGCTGAAAAATGCTGTCGTACAGAGAGAAAACACCATCATGAGACATATTAACTTTTTAACTTTCTTCATCGTATCCCTCCATTTATATTGGTGATGATTTAAAAGCTTGCCCGGTTACTGCCGGGCAGCTTATAAAACCACATTGTCTTTTCGCAATTGATCCTGCAACACATTGATGTTTACTTCCCCCGGGCTTATCCCCTCTCTGATGGCCAGCGCTGCTGCTGTTCCTGCAGCCTGTCCAGTCGCCATTGCGCTTGGTGTTAAGCGCGTCGTAGCAAACGCTTCATGAGTGGTTGATATGCAACGTCCTGCTGCCAAGAGGTTACTTATTTTTTGTGGAACTAAACAGCGGTAAGGGATATCAAATGTACCGTCGCCGGAAACAAAGGCAACTTGTAATCCCTTCTTTGTTGGGTCGTGAATGTCAATGGGGTAACCGCTTTTAGCAATAACATCATCAAATTTGCGTGCATGGACCACATCGTCTTTTGTTAACGTGTATTGCCCGATAATTCTTCTCGTCTCACGAATGCCGATTTGAGTCCCAACGTTTGAAATGGATGCCTGCTCGAAACCGGGAATATGCTTTTGAAGAAATTCGGCAATCATCAAAACTTGTTTTCGTCCCTCATATTCTCCGAGTGTGAGGTCCTCTGTTTTTGTCCCATCATAGCCTTGCACACGGGACATATTTACTAACACTTCGTCCTTTTCCGGTCCTATGAAAAACAGAACTTGATCACGATTTATGGGAAGGTTGGCTGCTTCCCACTGGGGGTAAAATCCTTGCACCGCTGTCAAGGGTAACTCATCCAACCGATCAACAAGAGTTTTCTCATAAAAATGTTCCGGATGAGCTTTGATATACGCTTTAATCTTTTCTGTATCAACACTCCGCATTCTAAATTTCATGGTCAGCGGCTGGGTCCTGTTATCCGACTCTCTCCCTTTTACCGTAGGCGCTCCTGCCAAATAGGCCACATCCGCATCACCTGAGGAATCGATAAACACCTTGGCCGTAAGTTTCCTTCGTCCCGATTTTCCAGTAACTGAAACAGATTGAATCCGGTCTCCATCCGTCTCCACCTCGTCAACATAGCTGTGCAACAGGACATCTACATTTGCTTCTCGCAGCATTTCAAAGGCCAGCACTTTATATATTTCCGGATGGTAAGGCGTCACGGAATAAACAAAACCGATGGTATCTCTTAAATGACCGGGTGATCCACCGTGTTCCATCAATCTTTCGACAATTTCCTGTGCAATCCCCTTAATGACTTGATCACCTTGACTGTTATGAAACGTCATCCACGGGTAAACCAATGCGGCCGTTGACATTCCACCCAGAAAACCGTAACGTTCAATGATAAGCGTCTTCATTTGCTGTCTGCCAGCGGCAATCGCCGCATTGATTCCTGCAGGGCCTCCTCCAATCACAATGACATCATACATCGTGGTCAACATTACCACTCCTTTTATCAATGACTTGTTATTCTTTCACACTTCCCAAGGTCATGCCTTCAATGAACTTTTTCTGTGCAAAGAAGAAAATGATCAACAACGGAATGGTTGCTAAAGTGGTTGCTCCCATCAAATGGTGCCAAGCTGTCCCTGTTTCATCTGTAAACAAGGAAAGACCAACAGGCAGTGTCATAAGCTCCCTTGAGTTAATAAAAATGAGCGGGTTCAAAAACTCATCCCAATTCTGTAAGAAGGTAAAGATCGTCAGTGTGGAAATTGCAGGAACTGCTAAAGGCAACATGAGCCGCCAATAGACTTTCCAGCGTGAACACCCATCAATTTTGGCAGCTTCTTCTAATTCTTTAGGAATCGTTAAAAAGAACTGGCGCATGAGAAACACACCAAAAGCCCCCGGTGCTCCAAAAATGGGAAGTAAAATTAACGGGATGTGTGTGTTGATCCATCCTAGTTCCCTCATGAATAAAAAGAGGGGGATAATGGTCACCTCTGGTGGAATCATCATCATACTTAACAATAAAAGAAAGGCAAAATCACGGCCAAAAAAATTTAATCTTGCAAAAGCATAACCTGCCATTGAAGAGAAAATAATGGTTCCCACTGTGACGACAATGCCAATATAAATACTGTTTAAGTACTGCCTTAAAAAAACGGTATTGGCCAAAACTTCCACGTAGTTTTCCCACCGGATGGGCCAGGGAAAAAACTGGGTAAAAACACGGGCTGGTTCTTTTAAAGATGTCAGCATCATCCAAATCAGCGGTATGATCATCAGCAGAGAGATGATAGATAAGATAATATATTTTATGACATGTGAGCCTTTAATTCTCATGGAATACCCACCTCTTTCTGAGCTGCCATAAAATGAGTGTAAACACGAGCAAAATGAAGAACAAAACGAAAGCCAGTGCTGCGGCATAGCCCATCTCAAAGTGCCGAAATGCTTTTTCCCAAATATAGTAAACCAGCACCTTTGTGCTTGTCCCCGGGCCACCGCGTGTCATGACATATATCTGAGCAAAAATTTTCATGGCTCCAATGGTAGTAATAATCATCGTCATGAACACCGTAGGCATAATCATTGGAAACGTAATATGCCAAAACGTTCTCCACCGTTTTGCTCCGTCCAAAGCTGCAGCCTCATATAATGAATGAGGCACCTGCTGCAAGGCAGTTAAAAATAAAATCATATTAAGGCCCACATTTTTTAGGACACTGACAATGATGACAGATGGCATGGCCAGACGATTGTCCAACAGCCAGGCAGGACCCTGTATACCAAAGAGTCCCAATAATTGGTTGATAAAACCTGATTCAGGAGCTAACATATACTTCCAAATAATAGCCCACACGACAAGGGACGTTACTACAGGAACAAATATAGCTGTCCGGAACAAACCGATCCCTGCCATTTTTTCCTTTAACAGCAAAGCCAGCCCAAGGGCAAGCATCAGATTCAACGGCACAAGTCCTGCCGTAAATATAAACGTGTTTTTCAATACAATCCTGAACTCTTGATCATTGATTATATTTTGATAATTGTTCAAACCGATGAAACGGGCATCTCCTAAGAGGGGCCATTCAAGGAAACTCATGTAAAACGCATAAATTAAGGGTCCCAGCATAAAAATGAGAAAGCCAATAAACATCGGTGATATAAACAGCCATCCCGTCAGGTTTTCATTACCGGAGAAAGCCTTCTTGCGCTGTTTAAACTTAACCATCCCGTGTGGCTCAGGCCCTGTTAACCGAGGGTTATTTGCCGCTTGTTTCACCTACATGTCCTCCTGTCCCTATATCTCTTATGTTGAGAGTTTGTCTACCTCATTGCGAAAGTCGCTGACAGCCTTCTTTAAAGTTTCGACGTGATCACCCGTAACAACTGCACCAAGCATGATAGCTTTGACTCCCGCTTCTCTCAAAGGCCGCACATCCTCGGGAACAAGACTGCGCTGAGACGGTACGATCGTTGGGATGTTAACCTGTTGCACGATGGCACTGTATAACAATACATCTTCAAAATGCAGGCGGCTTCCATACTCTTCCTTGGGTACCGTAGAGATTTCCAATGCATCCAAATTAAACTTAGACAAACCCTGAAGGATAACCGGATCATAACCATGAGCAATGGCAAAAGTGCGCGCCATTCCCTCGGCATTGACCAGTGAGGCTGGAAGATGAAAACCGTATAAAGAATAATAGTCAAATCCCCATTCGACCGCACGGTTAAATTCTTCTCGATTGATCTTCGATAAGCTGTCTCCCAGAACGATGCCCATCAAACCGTTAAATTCTTTTCTTACCTGAACAAACACATCATGATAGTGATCCAGCCCTTGAAAATGATTACCTGAGGCCCGATGGTTCACGTTAATATGAAACTTGATACCATCAGCGCCTGCATCTATTGCCGCTCTGGCAAGTTCCAAGTCATTATCCGGCAAACTCACGATCAAAGACATGGGTTTGGATTGAATCATTTGTTGAAATTTATTCATTTTAGATCCTCCTAGTAAATGGCGATCCAACCAGAGTTGGATCGCCACTGTTTTGTTGTTATTTTTGAAGAATGGGATTGATTTCGTTTTCCATCTTTTGAAGGATCTCTTCCGGAGTTGCTGATTGAGAAAACAACTCGTCAAACCCACTCACAATGATACTTTCTATTTGTGTCCAGTCTTTATGCAAGGGATAAATCCGCCCGTTGTCCATTTCGTTTAGCAACGCCCGTTCAATCGACTCTCTCGGTGGGTTATTTGGCACATTTACAAATTCGTCAGACTCAAGAACAGACTGCCTCGGAGGCACGAAAAACTGGGACTGAGCCTGAATCCCTTTTTTACTGGCCAGAAATTTTAGCAGTTCCATTGCTGCTTCGGGATGTTCACTCCCCTCAAAGGCAACTAGACCTGCCTGGCCCAATAATGGTGCTGTTCCTTCAGGACCGGACGGGAGGGGTGCAATATCCCATTCAAAATCGTCAATACCGCGAACATTAGCAATGTAACTATACATAAAGGTAAACATCCCCACTCGGCCTGTTTCAAATGGGATATTTTCTCCAGGCGGAACATGTGACTTATCCTCAAACATCATCCGCTGTAACATTTTAAAGGTTTCGATCCCTTCAGGTGAATTCCATTTAAATTCGGTCATATCTTCATTAAAGATTTCTCCACCTGCTGACCAAGTGTGAGAAAGTACCGTGGCAAAGTTAGTCCAATCGATCCACAAATTTGCTCCATAGATCCGGTTGGCACCTTCACCAGATGAAATTGCTTTGGCTGTTTCTTCAAATTGTTCCCACGTCCATGTGCCTTCTTCTGCGTGTTCATTTGGTGTTTTTACACCAGCTTCATCAAAAATCGTTTTATTGAAGTACATGATCATCGGTGGTGTCGAAAAGGGAAAACCGAGTAATTTTCCATCGTGCTGCCATAATTCAAGTGTTGATGGGTAAAAATCTTCAAAATCAAACTCAGGATCCTCGGTAATTTCGGTCACATCTCTCAAAATACCATTTTCCACAAATTGTGGGACCATCCGTTCAGCTACCCAGCCAACATCCGGTAACTCTTGTCCTGCAGCCAAAACCGACATTTTTTGTTGGTAATCGGCGTGGGGATAACTTTCAATATTCACCTTAATATGCGGATGATCTTCATAGAACTCTTCCAGTAGCTCCTCATACATGGCAACGTGATGTTCATTTCCCCAAACCGAAAAGGTCAATTCTACCGTTTCTGTGTTATTACTTTGATTCGAATCATCACTTGAGCCCGTATCACTGCTGCATGCAGAGACTGCGAGTATCAATAAAAGGCTCAAAAAGGCAATTGTTGTCTTTTTCATCAAGATCCCCCTTTCTTGTTTGTTATTTTAGCAGGATGAAAACGCTTAATTAATAGCGCGGTCTTCAGATTTAGTATGATATCTTAATATTTCGATATTTTTTAGGGGACATATTAGTATGTTTTTTAAAAACTGACATAAAATGCTTTGAGCTTTGGTAACCGACCAAATGGGCTATTTCATATATTTTAAGGTTTGTATTTCTCAACAGTTCTTTCGCTTTCCTGATACGCTGCTCAGTGACATAAGCGGAAAAACTTTTTCCCGTTTCTTTAGCAAATATTTGGCTTATGTAATTGGGATGTAAATTGACAACCTCGCTAATGGATTGTAAGCTGATCTCATGACTCAAGTTCTCAGCAATAAATTCCTTGATTTGTTGTATTATTTTTGACTCAGTTCGATTTTCTTCACTGGGATTCAATGTGTTTTGTTTTTTCTCAGATAACTGTTTTTTAATGTCCTGCAGGGCTTCTGCAAGTTCGACCCGGTTAACCGGCTTGAGCAAATAATGCCTAACACCGTATTTCATCGCTTTTTTGGCATAGTCAAAGTCTCCATACCCGCTAATAATTACAATAGGAGCTTGGGGATATATTTGTTTGGCCTGTTTGATAAAATCCAAACCGTTCATCACCGGCATCCGAATATCTGTCATGATGACATCAGGGATATCGCTGTTCATGATCTCTAATGCTCTGCGCCCATGATCGGCTTCCCACGTCACCCGGAACACATCCATCACATGTTCAATCGTTTTCTTTAAACCTTGACGGATCAGTTTTTCATCCTCAACCAATAAAACATGATACATCAGTTGCTCTCCTCCTTCATGGTGGGAATGGTTATAACAACAGAAGTGCCCAAACCCATTTGGGATTGAATCGTTAAGCCGTAACGCCGGCCATACAGCAAAACAATACGGCGGTGAATATTCCATAAGCCGATGCTGTCACGGGTTTGAACATTGTTATCGACACGGGCCAAGTTTGAAGTAATCGCTTTGACCTGTTTATCAGGCATGCCTGCTCCGTTGTCCTTAATCGTACACCTGATGCAATTGTCTTCTTTAATGATACTGATCCATACTCTGCCTCCCTCTTCAAGAGAAGAGATGCCGTGTATGATGGCGTTTTCCACAACCGGTTGAAGGGACAATTTCGGAATAAGAAAATCCAGTGCTTCTTCATCCACATCCCACTCAACTTCCAATCGTTCTCCCAAGCGTGTCTGCATAATGAAAATATAAGATTTAAGGACGGCGACTTCCTCCCTAATCTGGACCATCTTTTTTCGGTGATCAGTGGAATAACGGAGCAAATGCCCCAATCCGGTCACCATATCAGAAATTTGGTAATTGTCTTTCTCTAACGCCAGCATGTTGATCGATTCTAACGTATTGTAAATAAAATGGGGATTAATCTGACTTTGCAATGCTTTAAATTCCGCTTCTTTTTCACGCAGTCCTTTTTCATAAATTTCGTTTATGAGACGATTGATTTCTTCAATCATGTTATTAAATCCCTCAGCCAGCTTGCCGATTTCATCTTTACGCCTGATGTTAATCCTTTCATCCAAACGACCATGCTGAACGCGCTCCATACTCATTTTCAATTCTTCGATCGGACGGACCACTTGTTTAGAACTGACAACCGAGAGGCCAAAAGCAATCATTGAACTGACCAACATAAAGCCAAGAGTGACCATTCCCAGTTGTTTGGATTCTTGTAATATATCATCTTCAGGAATAAGACAGAGGATGGAAAGACCTGATTCAGCAGAGGTATGCTTAATGGCTAAATATTTTTTATCTTGATCGTAGAGCCATTGTGGTGTATCAAGCTCAACCGCGGCTCTGTCAAAAACTTCTGCTAATGATCCTTCTTCGTAAATCAGACGCCCCTGTGCATCTTCTACCCTCACCAATGCACCAGCTATAGAAGACAACAACTCTTGCATATACTCCATTTTGACATCGATCTTCATGATCCCTAAAGGAGTATAAGTATTTGGATCTCTCACCAGGCGTCCGATACCGAAGTGTTGATCTTGGTGTTGAAAACGGTAATAAGTGGGAGTATGTGCAGGAAGAATAACGGCTGCACCGTTCGCTTTAATCACCTCATCCACCCAACCATTTTCCTGATTCGAATCGAACCAAGGCCTCAACTCATTGCGGTCCATATGACTGAAGACGTTACCATCATTAGAGATTAAATGAATTCCTTGTAATTCGCTCCTTTTATACATTAACGCGGACAAAAACATGGAGATTTTCTCATTGTCTGCCGCACTTCTATAGAATCTTTTAGAACTGTCACTGTGTTTTTTCAAAATAGACAGAACACTTTTATCATAGAGAGGCGATAAACTAAGCCGGGACAAATCAGACATAAGCAAGTCAAGGTTGTTAATGATTTGTATAGCCACTCTTTGAGTCGATTGTACCGCATTCTGCTCCAAGGTGTTTGAAAAGCGCTCATAGACCATAATTCCTAATATTCCAAGCGGAAGTAATGTTAACAAAAAGAAGATAAGGGTGATTTTTCTGCGCAGCAAAGTCATCCCCCCCCCTGTAACCTGTCAAAGACATAAACACAACTGATTGTTTAACACAACTCTAGGAAGAACCAGATTGCCATGACCGGGTTGTGATCATGATACCTCCACGGGCCAAAATCAACAAGTAAAATTTTTGTAAAAAAAGTAGGACCCCATAAAATACCCAGGGGTCCCAAAGCAATATATAAGTTTATTCATAACTGATTTTCTTTTTCTATAAATTTTCTAGTGTTTTCCTAAACTACATTGCCTCATGGACCTCTTTATTTGATACCTCTACGCCTTTCTCATCTTGTTCCTCACTTTGTTCTTCGGTGATTGTCATGTCGTATTTCTCAGGAGATCTCGCAACCTTGATAAGTGAAATAACGACCATCAACCCCAGCAGCACAGCCGGGACGCCGCCAAGATTAGAAAGCATTTTTATACCGTCGATTTGAGCAAAGCTGATCATCACCCAGGCAACTACACTTATTGTAACTCCCCATATGACTTTAATCATAATCCCCGGTTCAGGACTCTCGGGAGAGATACCTGTTGAACTGATACCCCCCATGGCTGCCAAAGTTGAATCTGCAGCCGTGACGAATGCTATAAAGACTATAAACAGATAAACTGGAATGACCACTTGTGCTAAAGGCAGCGCGGCCATAACAGCATAAAGTACAGCTTCAGGGCCATTATTGGCTAAGATTTCACCAAGTCCTGCTCCGTTCATCTGCATGTAAATCGATGTTCCGCTGAATATGGTCATCCATAAACCGCCAAACAGTGCAGGCAAAGCAAAGTTGACCAAAATAAACGCTCTTACCGTTTGGCCATAAGCAATTCTTCCCAGGAACAGGGCAGTGATAGCAGCCCAAGAAAACCAGTTGGCCCAGTAGAATGTAGTCCACCACTGTGGCCATTGGTCATCTGCAGCTGCACCAGTAAACAAACTTTTATCAAAAAAGTTGCTTAAATAATGCCCAAACGCTTCTGTTCCCAAATTTAACAAGTAGGCCGTTGGACCAGCAAGAAACAAAAATAAAATGATTACAAAAAATAACTTGAAGTTGATATCAGACAAAATGCGTATCCCTTTCATTAACCCCGTAGAGGCGGAGACAACAAAGGTGACCATCACAACAATGGCAATAACAGCCCAAAGGGATGGGGTACTTGGCAAACCACTTAAATAATTAACGCCCCCAGCTAAGTTCAGTATGCTTGTGCCCATCGCTGCAGCCATACCTAACGCCAATGTATATAAGCAAATGGCATCGATCCCTTTTCCCCATTTGCCAGTGATCTTATCCCCCAACAAAGGAGTCAGCGTAGAACTTAAACTGAAAGGCTTACGCATATTATAGTAAGCAAAAGCAAACATAAGAGCTGGGACACAGTAAATCGCATATGGTGTAATGGTCCAGTGCAAATACATAGTAGACATAGCAAATAGAGCCGCTTGTGGGCTATTGGCTTCAATACCAAGAGAAGCAGGGGGTGCTGTGAGATGATATATTGGTTCTACTATCCCCCAGAATGTAATCCCAGCAGCAATCGTTGTCGTTAATGTAATTGCAAACCAATTACGAAAGGAAAGCAATGGCTTGGCATTTGTACCGCCTATTCTTACCTTTCCCAAGGGTGAAAAATAAACACCGACACAGACTAAAACCATAATAAAGCCACTAACACTAAAAACCCAACCGAAATTAGCGATTAACCATTCGTTGGCTCCATTGGCCATGCTTGTAAACGCATCTCGATGTGTGAAGCTTAAAATAGCAGCAATGAGTACAAGTAAAAATGGCGGCCAAAATACTAAATGTTTTATCTTTTTCATCTCTTATCCTCCTCAATTTTACAATTATAGTAAATAGTTACAAAATTGACTGATTCAAATCCTTTGATTTACTTGAAGTTTGCAAAATATCTGCTGCAAATTGTTTTAAATCAGCAGAGGTTGCTAAACGGCAGTTGTTCAGGCGCATGGGCGCATTCTCTTCTGATTCCATCACCTCCAAAAAACAATCTATGTCAGCTGCAGATAAATTTTCATCTTGGAGGGATAAATTTAACCCGCTTTCGGCTACCATTTGAGAAAATTGACTGGCACCTGCCAACGCCAATTCCTTCTCTGTTAATCCTTCATCTTTTACCCCGAGAGCGCGGGCGATTTCAGCATACATAGTGACCGCTGCTTCTGCGTTCCACATGTACGTCGCCATTAAGGCAATGGTGACGGCCTTCCCGTGATGAATCCGCGCCAGCGTTCCCAGAGCATGACCAATACAATGGGCTATTCCTGTCCCTCCTTGTTCAATGGCCATGCCGGCCATAGTAGCAGCAAGGGCAAGCTTACCGCGTGCTTCAAGGTCATCAGGCCTGTGCAAAACCTTCTTTATGTTTTGGCTGATCAAGCGAATCGCCTGTAAGCTAAAGGCTTCAATGATTGGGGTTGTTCTTTTTCCAGTGCAGGCTTCAATGGCATGAACAAGGGCGTCAAAAGTAGTAGCCGCAGTTAATTGAGCGGGAAGAGCTGCTGTTAATTGGGGATCAATGATGGCCATATCAGGAGCCATTTCCGCATCCCAAGCCCACACCTTACGCTTATTTTCATCCGAAAAAACCACAGTGTTTGTCACTTCAGCACCCGTACCTGATGTTGTTGGAATCATGATTGTACAAATACTCTTTGGTGCAAAAGGATTTGCCATGAGTGCATAATGCATGGCGGCTCTCTCCCCTCCAGCAACGAGCGCAGCCATTTTAGCTACATCCATGGCAGACCCTCCCCCAAGACCAAGCACACATTTGGCCCCACAGGAGCGGATGATTTCAGCTGCTTCATCAATAGATCCAGCCATTGGATCACTTTGCACATTGTGGAAGACCTGAATCTCAATGTCTTCCTTTTCCAAGGCCCCTATGACGTGATCAGCTAAACCTGCCTTTATTATCCCCGGATCAGTAATGAGTACAGCTTTATTACTTCGGCTCAATTTTTTGACATCTTTGCCAAGTTCCAAAGAGCGGTCAATCCCAAAAGCAATTTTTGTACGCGAACTAAATTCAAACGTATTTCCCATCAAGCTATCCCTCCTAAACACCTATGCTAGCTAGCCGGCCGCACGGCAGCGGCCACAATCATTTTTAAGAAACGAATTCAAACCCTTCGCAGTCATCCATCGTTTGTGTGTCGGTTTTCACCGGCATCTCTATGATGGAACGTCCAACATTTATACAATTGCAGTCATGAAATGCATCAAATGCCTGGTTAATTTCCTCCAGCTTGAGGCGATTCAAAATGAGTTCATCAAGCATAAATCGTCCATCTAAATAAAGACGGGCAATTGTCGGAAAATCACGAAACGGTTGTACATCTCCGTAAAAGCTTCCTCTCAAAATTTTCCCAACACGGTGAAAACCTCCGGCGGGAAGACTGAGCACCTTGTGTGGATTAAACGCCCCCACAACAACCACAGTTCCTCCTTTTCGAGTGCCTTTCCATGCATTTTCTGTTGCTTCCGTATGACCTGAACAATCAATGGCAAAATGAACACCAAAACCTCCTGTTAACTCCTTCAGTGCTTCTTCTACATTGTCTTTAGCGACATTAACGGTATGAGTCGCTCCAAACTTCTTGGCTATTTCCAAATTAGCTGGTTTCACATCACAGGCAATGATTTTGGCTGCCCCAGCAATTCGTGCACCCTGAATGGCATTAACGCCAACACCGCCAATACCAAAAACAGCTACAGTAGAACCTGGGGTTACTTTTGCTGCATTCACTGCCGCCCCATATCCCGTTGCCACACCGCAGCCGATCAGAGAGGCTTGGGCCATGGGCATTTCATCAGGAAGCTTGACACATGACATCTCCGGCACCACGGTATATTCTGCAAAGGTTGACAGCAAGGAGTAATGAAAAATGATGTTGTCATCTTTACTAAGTCTTGAAGTACCATCCAATAAGGTCCCATTAAACATAGGACCAAAAGCAGATTCACATAAATGTACCGCTCCTGTGACACAAAACTCACAGCGTCCGCAGTAAGGTACCCAGTTTAGAGCTACTTTATCCCCGACTTGAACGTTTGTTACATTGGGACCAACTTCCACTACAATTCCTGCACCTTCATGACCAAGTATAGTCGGAGTGGGGGTCGTGCTGTCATTTAGCGCATTTAAATCACTGTGGCAAACACCTGTAGCTTCCACCTTAACCAATACTTCATTTGCTTTTGGCGGAGCCAGATCGACCGCCTGGATTTCAAGCGGCCGTCCAACTCCTGTCATCACCGCTGCTTTTATTTTCACTTTTTTCCCCTCATTTCCTCTCAAATGTTTAATAAGCTACCCAGATTGCTTTTGTTTTGGTGTAAGACTGAAGGGAATGAATGGCATATTCCTTACCCCAGCCACTTTGCTTTAAGCCTCCAAACGGACTGGCAAAATCATAACAGCCGTATCTGTTGACAAAAACCATTCCTGCCTGAAGCTTGTTGGCAACCCTGTGGGCGCGGGATACATCATTGGTCCACAATCCGGCGGCCAATCCATAGATGGTATCATTGGCCATTCTGATCACTTCTTCTTCCGTATCAAAAGGAATAATACACAGTACAGGGCCAAATATTTCCTCTTGGGCAATGGTCATCTTGTTATCGACATCAGCAAATATAGTAGGGCGTATATAATATCCATTGGCATTCGTTCCTGTCACATCCCGCTCTCCGCCTGCTACAAGACGGGCTCCCTCCTGTTTGCCAATGTCAATATATCTTAAAATAGATTCCATATGAGCTTTTGATACTTGGGGGCCTTGGTCGCTTTCCGGGTCAAACGGGTCTCCGCATTTATAACCATTAGCGTATTCTGCCATTTTTTGAACCACGATGTCATAGATTTCGCGCTGCACAAACAGTCGAGTAGGTGCCGAACATTTTTCCCCTTTGTGTGTAAATAACCCGTAAAATGAACGCTCTATGGCACCATCCAAGTCAGGCGCATCACTGAAAATAATATTAGGAGATTTGCCACCCAGCTCCAGTGTCACCGGTTTCAAATTGGAGTCAGCTGAATCGTGAACCAATTGTTTACCTACCTTCGTACTGCCTGTAAAAGATATTTTGTCGACATCCATATGCCGGCTGAGGTAAGAGCCGATAGAACCCCGGCCCAGAATCAGATTAATCACACCCGGTGGCAGAAGTTCAGCCTTATCGATAAGTTCAAATAAGCGAATCGCTGAGTAAGACGTGAGGCTGGAAGGTTTTAATACAACCGTATTGCCCATAGCCAGTGCAGGAGCCAGCTTCCAAACGGCCATCCCAAGCGGAAAGTTGAATGGTACGATTTGTCCGCACACACCAATAGGATCCCGCGTTGTAAAACTTAAAAAATTCCCTTCTACCGGGTTGTTTTCCCCGTAATATTTATCAGTCCAACCAGCGTAATACTCAAATAAATCTGAGGCTTCCTGCACATCATCGTTGTAAGATTCCCTGTACAGTTTCCCATTATCAAGAGATTCAAGTGTAGCTAGTTCAGCCTGATGTTGTTTAATTAACACACTAATTTGACGAAGTATTTTAGCTCTCTCTTTTCGGGACATATTTGGCCATGGTCCATCGTCAAATGCCTTTCTGGCAGCAGCCACCGCGTGGTCTACATCCTCCCTTGTGGCACTTTGGATTGTGCCGTTAACCTCCCCGTTGGCCGGGTTGATAGATTCAATTACTTCGCTGCTTGAGCTATCCACCCATTGACCAGCGATATACAGCTTTTTGGTTTCCTTCAACCAATCTTTTGCCCAGTCAAGCTTAGGCTGCTCAATCCCTTCAAACACCTTAAAATGTGTCATCTGTATCCCCTCCATCTCTGAGTAATTGTTTAATTCCTTCAGGCCCCTCTTTTTTCAATAGCTGCGCTAAGGCAAAGTAACCATATTTTTCTTTCAAATCTACGACAGCCGGGATCAAACTCGTTGATAATGCCTCGCACCTTTCTTTATTGGCTTCAATACCGTACAAACATTTTTCAACGAATAAACGCAGGGCCTTGTTCAACATGTCCATGGCATCTAAGATATTGGCACCTGCCAAACCCTCGAATACATTCAAGTCAAGCTCTCCATGCTCAATAGCAGCTTGGACAGCACGGTCACAGCCAAGCACCTGAAAGCAGCATTGAATGAGGGTTTCAGGAATGACCGGATTCACCTTCCCTGGGAAAAATGAAGAACCAGCTTGCACAGCAGGAAGCCGCAATTCACCAAAACCGGCTTCAGGTCCAGATGACAAAAGACGTAAATCTTTAGCTATCTTAATCAAACTTGTGGCAAGCAAACACAATTCACTGGACACTTGGGCAAGGTCATCCATATTTTGAGCTGCATCAAACAGATTTTCACGGTAACTGAGGGGCAGCTTGGAAACTTGGCACAGCTTTGGCAACACTGTTTCACGATACAACTTTGGAGCTCCAACCCCTGATCCGATCACCGTGCCCCCCAGATTGACTTGATGCAAGTTGGCAATGGTGGTAACAAGATGATCCAATCTCCTTTGAATAACAGTAGAATAAGCACTGAACTTTTCACCCAGTTTTGCGCGCATACCGTCCTGCAAACAGGTCCGGGCAATCGTATTGATATCTTGAAACTGCATGGCTTTTTCTTTGGTCACCTCAACCGTCGCTTTCACCGCCTCGCTGAGGGTATTAAAACTGAGGATAATGGCCATACGTATCGCAGTGTGGCATACATCGGAAGTGGATTGGGAGGCATTGACATGTGTTATCGGATGAACCGGATCATAATTTCCTCTGCTTCCTCCCAACTTTTCATTGGCTAAATTGGCTACCACCTCGTTCACATTCATATTGGCGCCAATACCGCCCCCGCCATGCAGCATATCAACCGGAAAATGCTCATGGTGTAACCCTGCTATGATCTCGTCACATGCCTGGATAATGGCCTCGCTCATTGCTTGGCTTAATAAGCCGGCTTCAAAATTGGCCTGGGCAGCCGCATGTTTGACCATGGCCAGTGCTTTCACATACATAGGATAGTGTTGTAACAGACGCCCTGAAAATGAAAGGTTGAGCATGGCCCGGGCCGTTTGAATACCGTACAAGGCAGCAGCGGGGATTTGCAAAGCTCCCAAATCATCTTTTTCTACCCTGAACTTGTTCAATCTGTCACCTTCCCTGCCGTTGGTATTCATCATTGATCTAATCAGAAATTAAGATTTAAAAACTTGTATTCCAAATAATCTTCCAATCCATGGCGGCCACCTTCACGTCCCATGCCGCTTTGTTTGATACCACCAAACGGTGCCTGCACATATCCTAGAGTTGAAGCATTAATTCCCACCATGCCGTATTCTAGTTCATTGGAGACGCGCATGGTGCGTGCCAGATCACGCGTATAGAGATAAGCAGCTAGACCGTATGGTGTATCATTGGCCATCTGCACCACTTCTTCATCTGTATTAAATACAATGATTGGTGCAACTGGGCCGAAGGTTTCTTCACGGTATACCTTCATGTCGGGTGTTACACCACAGAGCACTGTCGGCTGATAAAAGTTTCCCCTTGCATACTCACCCTCAGTAAGCGGCTGTCCTCCCGCGACGATAACTGCCCCTTTGGAGACAGCATCTTGCACATGTTCCATGACTTTTTCCAACGCTTGCTGATGAATAAGGGGACCCACTTGATTGGCAGGATCCAGACCATTGCCCACTTTCAATCCTTTCACTTTTTCCACTAATTTGACCGTAAATGCATCAGCCACTTCACTGTGAACAAAAATACGGTTGGCGCAAATACATGTTTGACCGTTGTTTTGAAATTTGTTGATCATTAAGCCGTCCACCGCGAGATCAAGGTCTGCGTCGTTGAAGACAATATACGGTGCATGCCCCCCTAGTTCCAGGGATACCTTCTTCACGGTTTTGGCGGATTGCTCCATTAAGTACTTGCCAACTTGAGTCGATCCCGTAAAACTGATTTTTCTTACTTTTTCACTGCTAACAAGCACAGAACCAATTTCTTGGGCATCTCCCAGCACCAGGTTGGCGACACCTCTGGGCAAACCGGCCTGTTCAAAGATTTCAAATAAGGCTATAGCTGAAAGCGGTGTCTCCGGTGCTGGCTTAACAACGACAGTACAGCCTGCTGCCAACGCCGGGGCCAACTTTCTAGTAATCATAGAAGAAGGGAAATTCCAGGGGGTGATGGCCCCTACGACACCGATGGGTTGTCTTTGCACCAGCAGCCGCTGTCTATGTCCAGAAGGCGGGATGATCTCACCGTAGACCCGCCGCGCCTCTTCGGCATACCACAACATAAACTCGGCTCCCCAAAGCACTTCACCCTTGGCTTCTTCAAACGGCTTTCCTTGTTCAAGTGTCATGATTTCGGCCAATCGGTCTGCCTTGTCTATAATTAAATGATAGATTTGACGCAGTATGGCTGCGCGTTCATCTGCTGTACTGTTTGCCCATGCTGGAAATGCCTGATAAGCTGCTTCTACGGCTTGTTGTGCTTCTTGTGCTCCTCCATAAGCCACCTCAGCCACGACTTCCCCTGTAGCAGGGTTTAAAATAGTTGATTTGGCATCTGAACAAGCCTCTGTCCATTGTCCGTCAATATACATTTGTGTTCTTACCTTTACAGACGTTTCCATGTTACTCCTCTCCCACGTAGACATGGTTGATTTCATATTTTTTCAGTGCCTCTTCATTTAACTCAATGCCAAGCCCCGGTTTTTCCGGTACGATCAAATAACCGTCTGAATCAATCATAAGCGGCTCCTGTTGAACAAAATCACGCCGGTCAACGGACCACACCGGAGGATCATACGGAAACTCCAAATACGGACAGTGGCTTACCGCTGCAGCAAGATGCAGATTGGCCAGCAAGCCGATGCCATTGGACCAGGTATGGGGACTAAACCAGGCACCACTACCTTGCACAAGATCAGCAATTTTCTTCACCTGTGTAATCCCTCCCGCCAGGGCAACATCCGGCTGATAAACGTCAAGGACATGATGTTTATTCATCTCTCTAAAGTCATACCAATTACGGTTCATTTCTCCACCCGCTATACGGAGGCTCACCATTTCCCGCAGCTTGGCCATCAGTTCAAAATGGTGTGAGGGCAGGGGCTCTTCAAGCCAAAAAACATTTAATTGTTCAAGTTCCTTGGCAACCTGGCAGGCCATTTTCAAATCCCAAGTCCGCTCAACATCCCATGGCATTTTCCAGCCCTGGTTGGCATCAACCATAATGTCAAGCTTGTTACCCACTGCTTTTCTAACCGCTTCGACTACCTTAAGATCTTCTCTCACATCTTCATGATGGAAGCGAATCTTCATTGCTTTAAATCCTTGCTCAACTAACAACTGGGCACGCTCAGCCCTTTCTTCCGGTGAGACAATTTCACCGGTTGAAGCGTAAGCAAGTAATTTATTTGAACGTCCCCCAAGCAGTTTATAAACGGGCTGACCCGTTGCTTTTCCAATCAAATCCCATAAGGCCAAATCAAGGGGCCAGCACCGTCCATAGTGGAAATTGATATTGTCAATCACCTGCACATGACGCTCAATGGCAAATGGATCCTGGCCGATAAAAAGGTGTTCATGTCCTTCGAATCCAACCATTAAATCTCCAGAACCAATGCCCGTGAGACCTTCATCTGTGTGCACATAGACAATGGTTGTGGCAAACTTTCTGCGCGGTTCAGGATCCCACGCCGCTTTAAACGGAGGCTCTAGCGGAAGCAGATAGTGCTTGATCTCAACCGATGTAATTTTCATCTCAACCTTCCTCCCTGAAAAGTTACTCCAATCTTCATGCGCTTATAGATTTGCAAAAATGATGCCAAAGACAAAAATCCCTTTCTGGCAATCATTGATTGAATGGGAACATCAAAAGTGTGTGAAGATTCAACACTTTTGCTGTGTGATTGTTCTACACTGTTGAGGTTTTTCACAGATTCAGTGACCACACAACAGACATTCCCCACAGTCAGGGATCATTTGATCAAAAAAAAAAGCGCCCTTTTTACTGAGGACGTATACATCATGGCGCTTCTAGCAAACCTTTTTCTATTAAAAATTCTTTCGCTACTTTTGTCAGATCCATGTGTTGAACATCAACCAAATAGTTTAAATGGATCATCTCTTCATTCGTAATGGACCGGGCCAGCTCTTCCAATACGGGGATGACAGGGGCGTGTTTATGATACACCTCTTCTAAAACAACAGGTGCGGCATGATAAGGAGGAAAAGCTTGTTGATCATCTTGCAAAACGGTTAGGTGGTATTCTTCGATTCGGCTGTCTGAGATCATACCGACAGCAACATGAACCCTGTCTTCTTTGACGGCAAGTGTTAAGAGCTCAGAATCAATAGCGATGAGTTGATCTTGACTAACAGAAAAATGATACACATGCTGCAAATGTTCCAGACCGTCTTCCCTAATAAGAAATTCTTCATTTGTTGCAAATTTTATAGGGTGGTCATGAGCTTTAATATACCTGATTAAGTCACTGATAGTGACTAGCTGATGTTCTTCAGCAAATGATTTTTTGACGATAATGCCCCAGCTGCTGTTAAAGTCACTGCGGTCAAGCCAGATCAGATGATGTTGGGCATCATGCTCTTTTACCGCTGCATAAGCCTCATCCGGATCAAAAATTGGAAGCTCTTTATGATAATACATTCGGGCTGTACTGGTGTATTCCCAATATATATCGATGACCTGCTCTTCTATGGCTGTACGGATGGAAGGGCTGTCCAAAAAACGTATCTCTTTCACATCATAACCTTGGTCCCGCAGTAATAACGCAGTCATCTTCATTAATAAGTATTGTTCGGTGAGAGACTTGGAACCCAGTGTGATCAGCGGGCGTTGTTCCGACTGTATCACAAGTTCTTTTTCCACTGTCTGGCTGGAGCGGATACTGCAAGAAACAAGCAAGAAGATGCAAAACAATAGGATCAGGGTGTTCAGGTTAATTTTTATCAAGATGGGGCTTCTTCTCATCTCTTTTCCCCCTCACGATTTCAGACCCATCTTTTTAATTTTATAGATCAGTGCGTGACGGGAAATACCCAGTCTCTCTGCTGCCTTGGTTTGATTGCCGTTTGTTTCTTCCAAAGCCTGCTTGATCATTTTGGCCTCCACTTCTTCCAGCACCTTGGGTAAAGGACCTGATAAGAAATTGAACGACTGGTCCGTTCCGGATGGGAAATTATGTCGTTTTTCTTCAAAATAAAGAGATGCTTGAACTAAGTCTTCCGGATGAATGGTGCCTTTTCGTTTTAAAATATGCACCCTTTCCAAGATATTTAACAGTTCCCTTACATTGCCCGGCCAATGGTAATCGGAAAGGATGGTGAGACACTGTGCATCAATAGATATGTGTTTGTTATACTTTGCATTTAAATAGGACATGTAATGATCAATTAAAAGGGGAATGTCCTCCTTGCGTTCTCGCAATGGGGGCACATTCACTTCGATTAGGTTTAAGCGATAATAAAGATCCTCTCGGAATGCTCCGGCTTTAACCATTTCTCTTATGTTTTTGTTGGTAGCTGTGATGATTCTGACGTCCACTTCCTGGTAATCATTACTTCCTAACTGCATGACACGCTTTTCTTCCAGGACATGCAGAAGTTTGGCTTGCATCTTAGCGGAGATTTCCCCAATTTCATCTAAAAAAATCGTACCGCCGCCAGCTGCAGTAAATTTCCCCGCCTTGGACGAAGTCGCACCGGTAAAAGCACCTTTTTTATAACCAAACAATTCGCTTTCCAGTAAGGACTCCGGGATAGCAGCACAGTTGATGGACAGAAAGGGCCCGTTTCGACGATGACTATGCTCATGAATCCACTTTGCCAGGGCCGTTTTTCCCACTCCGCTCTCACCCAGAATTAATATGCTGACATCAGTTTCTTTGACTTGTTCCAATAGTGCCATGATGCTTTTCATTTTTTGGCTTTTAAACTTAAAGACATTCCTTGTATCGCTTTTTCCGTGCTGGATATTTTTCGATCGTTCAGCACAGTATTTTAAAACAACATCCTTCAGTTCTGCTAATTCAATTGGTTTATTCAAATAGTCTGCCGCCCCTAATTTCATGGCCTTAACAGCACTTTCCACATTTCCATAGGCCGTAAGCATAATGACCGGAAGACGCTCCTTATTTTTCTTAATCTCTTTAAGGACTTCCAATCCTGTCATATCAGGAAGCAAATAGTCCAGAATGACAACATCAACGTGATGATGTTTTAAAAGCGTCAACGCTTCCTTGCCATTATGAGCCAAATGGCAATGGATAGCTGCCTTCTTCAATTTGCGAGCAATTAATTTACACAACTGGACTTCATCATCAACTATTAATACAGTGTATTGCTCTGTCATATTAATTCCTCCCTTACTCTGTCTTGTGCAAACCGACATTGAACCTTCGTTCCTTCACCAACCAGGCTGTCTATTGTCAATTCGCCGTTATGCTCGCTGATAATATCCCTGGCAATGGTTAAGCCGAGCCCATTCCCGCTTTCTTTTGTTGAGAAAAATGGATCAAACAGCCACTCTAAATCCTTTTCCGGAATACCTGCACCTGTATCAGTAATTGTGACAACTTTCTCCTTGGAGTGATCCCCTACTCCCTCTGTCCCAATGGAGACTGTTAATGTCCCTCCGTCTGGCATCGCTTCAATGGCATTTAAAACTAAATTTAAGAAGGCCTGGATCAGTTGATCTCTTTGTCCAATCAATTTAAAAGGATGAGCATAGTGGCGGTCGACAATTACTCTACATTCACGTAATTTTAAACGCACAAGATGAAGGACTTCTTCCATCACATCCTTGATATCAATCAGTTCTTTGTTTCTTTTGTTTATTTTAGCAAAGCTCAGAAAGTTATTGACCGTATCTTTCATTCGCTGGACAACCTGGTAGATATCTAACGATAGTTCCTTCACTTCTTCCGTGCAAGCTGCTTCTTCAGCCGATTCCAACAAAAGCTCAGTAGAACCAGAAAGAATAGCAAGGGGATTCTTGATCTCATGGGCAATGCCTGTTGTAATTTGTCCGATTAAAGCTAATTTATCATTTTGTTTGAGGCGTGATTCAAGCAATTTCATCTGGGAAATGTCTTGCAATACGGCGATACTCCCGATTACTTCTTGCTGCTCATTATAAAATCTTGCCGTACATATTTTCACAATCAGCTTTTGTCCTTCCGAATTGATAATGTAACTCTCACTTTCTCCTTGAGAAGATTCAGAAGACAATGCGTCCAGCAGGAGGAAATCATCATCTTGTTTGATTGGCAGCTGTGACAGCGGCTTGCCAATCATGTCTTTACGGCAATAACCCACCATATTTTCAAATTGCTTATTGACATAACTAATCTTAGCTTCTTTATTGATCGTAATAATGCCATAAGGAATTCCTTCCAGCACATCTTGCAAATAACGTTCTTTTTCCTCCAGCATTTTTTGTTTTTGATAATTGCTGTTTCCTACCGAAATAATCGTTTTCCACAGCTCTCCCAATTCATCATCAGGGTACTTATAAATATTTTCCTCGGGTTCATAATATATTTGCTCGCGGTAGCGTTTGGCATAATTGGTCAATCGGACAATCGGATAAACAATGTTGCGCATGCCCGTCCAGATAAAAAGCAGTGAAAGAGCTAATATGCTGGCAAAACTGATTGTCAGGACGGATGAAAGTTTTTGGATTGGTTCATAGGCAATATATTCAGGAACCCCAAAGACTAAACTCCAGCCATCACGCAGGGTTTGGTAAGCAATGATACTTTTCTCATCACGATAATGGTCCTTCAAGACACCATACAAATCATGATCTAAATGACCAAATACTGCTTCTGCTGAAAGATCAACACCAATTTCTCTTTCATTCGTGGAAGCAATCACACGACCCTGACTATCGATCAAAAAGCTGAAATGTCCGTTTGTTACACTAAAACTCTTCAAAACTTCAGACAGATAATCATTGCTCAGTTCTGCTATTAGTACACCCTTGAACTGCTGCCTATCTGAAAGGACCGGAATGGCTACTGTCACAACGCCTTCACCGCGGGGGTTAGTTACGAAGTCCGATACAGCATAATTGCGGCTCCAGTACACCTGAGAAAAGTATGGATAATCATAATAGACCGGCTCTATATCCGGAGCAAACGGAGCCTCAAACAGAATCAACTGGTCCTCATTAAGTAAGTAAATAGAGTGAATGATGGAGCTCTGGGAGATAGCCAATTTAGAACGATGGAAGATTCGTTCCACATCAAGTTGATGATCTTCAACATTCCCAACAATAAGCCTTAGTTGCAAAACAACATCGGTTAGTTCGTTGTTTAAACGTTTCACCATCCCATCAGTGGTGACTACATTCGTATTAATAATATCCTGCTCAATGGTTTGTTTTGCATAACCAACAATTAACTGATAAATAATGAGAGTTGGAATAATAAATGTGATGGCGAACAAGACCACATACTTTAATCTAATACTTTTTCTTAGAGGACTTACTAATCTGTTATAAAGCGCTGTCAAATCCATACGTGTATCTCCTTATGTGCACAGTTCTTTGTCCAAATTGTACACATCTTCGATCAGAAATATCTACCCCTTCCGCCATTTTTCAATCAAATGGAGCAGTTTTTTGGCCCTGAAACGTAAATCGGCTAAGAATCACCCGTCGCAACTCCCGCCACAGGCGGTACTGTGCCCCATTTTTTAATGTCAGCTCAGGCAGTTCAACTGCTTGGCGGAATAACTCCAGGTCGTCAACAAATGGGATGACACCCCGTAACCTCTTGGTTCAATTGGTTGTTATTCTTCCATTTCTCCACATTAGAACGAACATACAACCGTTCATCCCGCTAGTAAAGACGGGGAAGCTCTTTCTTCGCACGGCGCCTCACAATTTGAAAATCCTTCACTTTGCCGTAATAGATAATGCCCCCCGGCGGATAATAGCGCTTCTGCTGATACAAGGCCACATATTCACTCTGGGGCTCAAATGGTTCTTGATGTTCCTCAAAGGAACAAAAGCTTCATCTTCGCTTTAAAAAGTATCCTAACAAATAATTAGCTAATTTGGGGACAAGTGGCTTTATAGTCAATTACGTCGAATGTTCCGTTTAAGTTTTAAAAAAGAGGATAATATCAATAGACAACGAAATCTGAGAATAAGAAATCGCTGACAAAGGGAAGGAAGCCAATCCTTAGTGGATTTGGAAATAAACAATTGAAATAAAAATTTGTATAGGGAATTCCCCACAAAAACTTAACACAGTCGAGTTATTGCGTACTCTTCAAAGGAGAATAATTTTTATGGTAAAATGACAAGGTGATTTCCCTTCTGTAGCTGGATAAAGTGCTTTATAATCTTTACAGGGGGTTGAAACTCTTGATAGAGCTAATTGGCAATTTAAGCTTGAAAGATATCATTACATTATTGCCTGTTATATTTGCTTTCTTGTATAGCTCTGTAAAATTTATGTTCTATCACTCCTCACTCACGGCGGAAGAGCTTGCGCTTCTTTCACACAAACAAAAAAAACAGAATGATATTGCAATTAGTGTTCTGGTTTGGTCTTCATTTTTTTTAGTTCCTTCATTATTTTTTCTTTATATGACAACTATTAACGAGGCACTACTCTCTAAACTTTTCAACGGGCTGACAACTTCTGTCTTTGCTCTATTTGGCCTTGTATTCCAAGTAATAATTATAATTATTCTCATATTAAAGTTTATAGTAGATGTAGTAAATAACAAAAAACAAGAATTACAGACAGCCTATACTGGTGATTATCGGCTGTCAACAATACCGCAGGGCAAGCTTTCTTTCACCCAAATTAGTAGGGAGTGGAATACTTTCTTAAATAAAGTGAGCTCAATAATAAATCAAATTTATTCCTCTGGAAAATTAACATTTATTTTCGTACTTAGCTTTATCAGCCTTTATTATCTAAATATATACATTCTTTATCACGTCTCAACCATTTATGATGAACCTCAATTTTGGCTAAACCTAGACGGCTATCGAGAAATATTTTCTCTTGCTTTCTTCAATGCTATCATGGTGGCTGTTTATATGAAACTAGGGCCGCTAATTCAAAAGACAGACTTCCGTTATCAGATCCAAATCATACAAGGTCAGGAGAAAGATAACCAGTTGATGAAACTGATATTTGAATACCAGCGCACCGATGGGACATATATTTTAAAAGAATCAAACAGTTCCGATACCAAAGCCACCCATCGTTTCTTTGTTTATAACCCTGAGACAGATACATTGATTCAATTTGAAGGACAAAAAGTGCCGAAAAGTCAATAAATTCAATAGCACCTAAGCTGATTGCCATAGGCTTGGTGTAGGGGTAAAAAGTGGTCATGCACCAGGCGTTAGCATGGCATAATCAATTCGTGTGCAATACGGTGGTGAAGTTAGGACTAGATTAACCGTATTATCCGTAATAGGCAGCTGTTCTGATGTCGCAACATCTAGTATTACCTCTGTATTTTTTTGTATTTGTTGTCCTCTTCTATGCTTTAGGTCAAGTGCAGCTAACAAGTGTAAGACTTCCTGTTCAAAAGTAGTATACAAATCAACAGCTTGCAGCTTTATCCTTTCAGTTGGTGTTTTAGGTTTTTTTAGCCAAGTCGGGTTTTGTGATTTAAATTTCCTTGAAAACTGCCGCAAGGTACGAAATAACGCCACATAAAAAAAAGCAAGAATATCGGGAATCTGGTTCATCTTTGCTGTATACATCACTTCATATTCTCGTTCTGGACTTAACAAATATTGCATAGCCCTTTCAAACTTTCGAATCAATGTGACACCCTCAGCCTGAAACCAAGTGGATAAAGGATCTGGATAAAGGATCGTGTTGGATTTCACACCACTTTTCTGATTCCTCTAGTACACAGTCCACAATCTGTTTCGTCAACGTTAAAATGTCTAGTTTAGAATAATTTCGCCACACGCGTCTGCCCTTGGCAATTAACACCATAACCGGATTTATATCCAGGCCGATAGCAAAATAACCCATTTGCTCAGCTACATCTGTGGTTGTACCCGTTCCATTCCAAGGATCCATGACCGTTGCTGACCACGGTAAATCAAGATTCATCAACATATCCTTTACAAACAGGGTCGAATAACCTGCATAGTATTCGTACCATTCAAGATGGTTTGTTCCATATCCGTCTTTCTCTTGGGGCTATTCTCTAAGCGTAACATCTTTGTTGTCAAAGCTCCCCTCTCCTTTATCCAGCTTATCCTGTTTCTCCTATATCTCAAATGTTCAGGGGTAGATGCTGACTGACTTTAGTCTTTAACATTATTATGTTCGACTTATTCAATGTTTTTCCTTCTTACTACTTTAAAAGGCACGATTAATCAAGCGAAATCGTGCCTTCCTCAGGTTCATTTTTAAGTATCTTTCAAATATTCATCGAGTGAACAAAAAGTTCAATCCCCATTTCGTCTAGTTTCACTTGTGGGATAAAGCTTAATGTCTCAAACTGAAGTTCCATCCGCGTGACCAGAAAAGGACGCTCGATTTTTTCCTCACCAATGCTCCAAGTTAAAAGCCCGTGCCTCCAAGCCAGTTACAGCAAATCCCCTTCCCGTTGAACCCTTTGATATAGCGTAAACAGATCATTATATAAGCGTTGAATATTCAGTTTGCGGGAAGGTGCTTCGGGTACATGACACCATATTTTAAAAATTCAGTGCCAAGAACAAAGCGTGTTTGCCTGGGTCCCGACAGTCACTTCAGTCTCGAGACAAGCGAATGTGACAACTGCATGTCATGAAATATATGTTCTGCTCTAGCGCGTTTTATTGTTATCAAGATATTGTTAACAAAATGGGCACGGGAAGTCCGTGCCTGTTTTTAAACCATTTGCCAGGAAAAATGTGCATTTTATCATTAAGCTTAACCTACGTAAGGATTTACCGTTGTAAGATTTTTTCGATTAAAGGTTCTACACCATTTCTAATAAGCCTATCTATCATTCTTTGTGAACTAAAACGATTCACTGAATAGGCAATATATGAGAGAATTTTGGCAGCCTTTTCTTTAGTTAGAAAAGAAAAGTTATTATTTTTTAAAACTACGTAAGCAAATGATGCGATAGGATCATATGACTCAAATGTAGGACAAGTATGTTTAAAGTTTTTTTCAACTTCTTCGATGACATATTTTTCGTTTTTTTCGCTTATCTTCATATATTCCACTAGTATATCTTTAAAAACACTATTGATAACTATCTCTTTACATAATTCTTCACCATTTAGACTATTGATATATTGTAATACTTCTGGTGTTAGTTTTCCATTACGCAAATCATTTTTTACAATTTCTTTAAAATTGTCTTTTTGTATAATTTGGATGAGTGTTTCAATATCTTGTAACATTTCTATAGCAGATTCATATCTGTTTTCTCTGTTCTCACTTGTAGCTTTATTGACTATTGGACCAAAATCATGCCTTTCATTATTAGGGTTACCGGTGAAGATGAAGTTAATCACTTTCCCCAATGAGTAAACCATCACTTTTTTTATCACCATCCTTCAGGGCATTCAATTGTTCAGGTGAACAGTAAAAAAACTGCCCATATGCATTTGTATACATCGTTTGATGGGAATGAATCACTTCAAAGTTCTTTCCTAATCCGAAATCAGCTATTTTCATTTTTCCATCAACAAATAAAATATTTGACGGGCTTAGGTCTCTATGTATGACATTTCGTTGGTGTATATTCGCCATTATGCTCATTAATTGTATAACAAGGTGATATTTTTCTTTCTTTGAAAGATTTCTTTCGGTAATAAGTGTTTTTAATGTGTAATCACCTTTTTCCATTTCATACAACTGCTTGTTTTCATCAAACGAATACAATTTTATTATGCCATCTATATCTTGCAAAGATTTTGTTATTTCATACTCTCTTTTAAATCTGCTTCTAATACCAGGATGAGATATATACTCATCTTTTAATTTTTTTAATACTTTATTATCACTTTTCCGATAATAAACAAGCGCAAAACCGCCTTCTCCAATAAGTTCAAGATCTTCAGCCTCATTTATCAATAAGAACCTCTCATCCTTTTGAATTAGTTGATAAGCATCATATTGCAATTGTTCATTAAATAACTTAAGTGCTTTTTCTCTCGTTTCCAATGCTTCAATTTCATTGATTTTCTTATCTTTCATTAAGTATCTTTTGCTCAAAATCAATGTAAAAAAATCATTAATTTGCCCTCTTTCATTAAGTTCTTTTAATTTATCTAATACATACCACCATCTTGAGGGGAACCCCGATTGATATATATCTTCAAAACCGAAATTTTGGTTAAAAAATTTAACAAGTTCACCTCCAGTTTTATATGAATAACAATCACCCCTGTCTCCAATAAAAACTTCTGATATAAACCTTAACGCTTCATCAGAAACCACTTTTATTACCCCCTTTATTAGAATGGTGTGAGCGTCTAGAACAATTGAGCAAGTTTCGCTAAATAAATTTTAACAGTAGAACTGAAAATAGATACAGGCTTGACACGGATCCTCTATGAACATGATTCCTTGCGAGAAGGTGATTTACAATAATGCTAATTTTTTCCCCATCAAACACCTCTTCTTCACTATTTTAGCCAGGCCAGACAATCTTCGTAAATTACAGTTCGTTTAATTTTAATAGCATAACAGACTTATAAGATACACATACATTTTGTTCCATGATCCGCTCAAAATACTCTATTTTCTCCCGGATAAGATCATAAGCCCCTTTGTCTTCGCCAACTTCCTCCAGTTCTTTTAGCACCTTATTTTTTCGATTCTTACATTCGATTAAAATCAATGCACCAAGTTTCCAAAGCCAGGAATCATACGAAACATTGCAACAGTAAATGTCCACCTCTGCCCTTCCTCTTTTTGCTCTAACATCAGTGATTTTTATGCCGGGTATGGTACGAATAAAATATTGCGCCAGTTCCTCAAACCTTTTCCCCTTTTCATCAGAACTGGTCACCACTTCCAATTGATCAAGAGCAGCTTTCCAATAGTTGTAATCCAAAGTAATAGAATCGAAGATATGATTCGCAGACAGACCGGAATTACTGCGAATAAAACGGTGAATCGCCGGTAAATAGGCATGGCGGTTTCGCATCATTAGCAGAATATTTTTGGAAACTCCTGTTTCTTCATCCCCTTTTAAGTACTCTCTTATTTTACCCAACGTTGTTTTTAGGGCCCCAGTTTCCATAGCTGTCGGGAAAAGTAGCCAACACCTTGCGGCCGACCATGTTTCGCAAAATAAAAGAACGGGTAAGACACTGATAACCTTTTAAGGTTGGTTGTTCGCGGTCACACCAAAAAGAAATGGTCTGCTCAACTCTATCTAACGGATTATCACTTGGATTAGCAGTCCAATAAAAAACCAATACAACTAAAATCCCGGTCCTCCGTTGTTATTTTCATTTCTCTCGGATAATAAATGTTATCAATAGTCATCAATTCTGACAGGTAGAGCCAATACATTGACTCCAAACAGTAGTGATCCTGAAACCAGGAAATCTCATACTTATACTCTCCCTTGATATAATAAAACACGTTTATTGATCTTACCTTACCAAATGTCCTCGGAATTTGTTCAAAGAACATTTATAGTTATTCAGCCTTACAAGAGTAGTAGATGTTGAAAAAGTCATCAGTTTGTTATAATCAGAATAGGGAGGGATACAATATGCAATGGGATGAAGTACGTCGGCTATATCCAGATAAATGGGTTCAACTTGAGGCCAACAGTTCATACATAGATAAGAACAAAAAAATTATCAAAGATGTCACGGTGATACGATCCATTGACAATGACCTGGAAGCTACAAAATTGTTGTTAAAATGTAGTGGTGACACTTTTGTATATCATACCTCAAAACCACAAATTGTTATGAATGTTATTCGCAAACCTTCTTATCGAGGACATAAATTACAATGAATTTGGATTATAAAAATGGTCTATTGTATACATCTATTACTCTGACGTATCAAGGAAAATCTGCTGTGATAGAGCAGGTTATTGTTGACACTGGAGCAGCACAGACTCTTATTTCCGCTGATGCTGTTTTTGATTTGGGCATTTATGCAACTCCTCATGATGAACTAATCTGGTAGAACTATACTAACACCACGACTAAAGCACCTATACCAAACTATAAAATATAATATCACGTAATAACATAAAGCTCACTTATTCATTTGACTATAATAATAGATTCCAAACCCCTAGTTCTTTCTTAATTAAAATGAGATTTTTTTGCTTCATAGGAAATTACACCTTCTATATTTATCGACCATGCAAATCTTCGTCTCTTCGAATCATGCACATACGAATAAAGGCGGAAACAATATTGAGTGGACACTGGCTTTTCTACCTTTTCCAATACTTGATGATACGAATTCTATAGAAAGTCACAGACACCTAAAGATTCAAGAATCTCCAACAGTTCCGGATTTGCACTGTGTTTGGCCAGGTCAAGTTCATATTCATCCTCTTCATAACCTGTTAAGGAGCCTTGTTGTGTAATGTACCGTCCTAAGCGCAACAAATCTGCATCATTGTTCTTACTTTCCTCCTCAGAACAACTCATATAAATTTCCACTTTCAACAAGTCGTGCCCAATAAACTCTAATGCAGAAATCGGTAATCCGTTGCAGCATGACCCTGAAACATCCGGAAGAAGTGTATTCCTAGAAATTTTAAATTTCAATGTAAGCTCAAGAAAGCTGAACGTAGAGGAACATACTGTTTTGGGATTGGTCGTGTCAATAGCAGTTAGATATTCCTTTAGAAGGGGAATTAAATAGCACTGATTAAAATTGGGAAGATCTAACTCCGAACATAATAACCAAATATCATGCTCAATATCCAAAAAAGAATCACGCAGATTCAAAAAATCAACATAGGAAACGGCTCTTTCCTTTACACTAAAGGAAAGAAATTTTTTCAATGACAAATAAGCCTGAAACGCCAGAGTTTGAAACTCATACCATTTGCCTCTTTGAACGATAAAAGGAAAAGATAATAACATGTCCAAGTTAATTTGTCCTGTTTCCAGTTTATCCTTAAAGGCTGGATGAGTTTCAATAGTATGCTCGGAAAAAATAATCTGTCCTTTTCTCATCATGTCAAAGGCAAATTCAGAAAACATTTCAACAATAGAATTTACATTGCTAATAGGAGTCGTATTGCTAGATTGATTGATTAAATAAGACGCCAATTGTTCATAAAAGAAGGCGCTTGTTGGCGGCAGATTTTTCTCTCCATGATAAAAAGCTACCAAGAGAGACAATCTGTGCAAATCATTAAAAAACGGCCAAATGTACCATGGTTTTTCGTTTTCAAATAAGAAAATCAACTCTGAAGCTGCTGTAGCTGTTTGAGCTTTCTTTGTGATTAAATCGATGATATCTTGGTTGTCAAGTACTTCTTTTGTTACTCCTAACAGTGCATCCCTTTCTGCCCGAATCAATTCCTCTGTTTTTTTCTCATTTTCTTCAGTATCTAAATCTGAAATAATCTTTTCGCATAGCAGATTTTCAAGTTTTTCGGGTAAACGTATCTTTTTTTGATTAAAGGTGTCCTCTTCTGAGTCCTCATAAATTCTACGCACTGAATTCGTAGCGCCTAATGATTGCTCCTAGCCATTAATTTTTTGGAGCTGAAATGCATAAATGCATCTTTTTTACCCATGCCTCTTTCCCTCAACACTAGCCATTACCCCCCATCCACTGCTGCAACAATTCCCTCATTCTCTCCCTATAAGACTTCGGCTCAAGAATCTCTGCCTCAGGTCCGTAGCCCATTAACCATGCAAAAACTCCCGGTCGTGATTAACCGTCTCTTCAAAGAGAAGGTAACCGTCTTTTGCCAGGAACTGTTCACTTTCTGTGGGCGTTTTCTGGGCACATTGGTCCAATACAAGTGGATAGATCGTTCCAGGTCAACCGGCCGATCCCTTGCAGATTGGCTAACCTGTCCTCCGCTCGATGGGAATCGGCTGATTGAACGAAGCCTGAAACAGCGTATTGAACCATAAGGCAGGATCAATCTGCCTTAATGTCCGAAAGACGTTCCATGTTATGGCATCCTCACTGTTTTCACTCCGCAAATGGTCAATTTTTTTGCTGGCGCATGTGATTAAAAATAGGATCACAGCGGTCAATGATCAGATTGTCTCTGAAATCATCAAACAGATAAACACCTGTTTTAGAATATCCACCTGTCAACATTACCCCTCCCTTAAACATACGTTGCAAGTCATTCAGTCTCGCCGGTCTCAAGACCGGTAGGCCAAGCCACATTTCGAATCTGGTCCACGATCCACAAATTAGAATTTCCTAGTTATAGTTTGCTATATGATTTGAAATATTTGTACACAAAATGCCCAAGATTATGACTGATCTTAGAAGATGCATGATTTGCCCAATCACACGGAAATTATGACCGTAGTGATCGCCATTCTCCTCATTGTGTCTTCGGCGACATATTGCTCAAACGGAAATTATTTTAAAAAATAACTGTAATTTAAAACTTCATGACAACCTGTTGTCAAAATGGGCTGTTAAACTGATGGTGAAAAAAACAATTTGCGGGAGGGATCAATATTGAGAAATATGATGTGGTATGCAGGGATGACACTGATTTTGCTTATTTCCTTAGCTGCTTGTGGAGATGGAGTGGAAGAAAGTTCAATTCAAGGGAATGGAACTGGTGATGCAGGCAGTGAGGTAACAGAGTCTGATGAGGTTTTGACACCTGAGGAATTTACTCAAATGTATTCTGATCCAAAAGCTTATAAAGGACGGCGGGTTGAATTTTATGCCCAAATCTTTACACCAGTAGAAAGGGATCAGGAGGCCACATATATCCAGGCTTATGCCGACCCTGTCAATTATGATTTAAACACTATTATCATCATTGAAGATCCAGCCATCGACGTGCAGCAAGATGATTACATTTTTGTGTCAGGTGTTGTTTTTGATGAGTTTAGGGGCCAGAATGCCTTTGGTGCAGAATTGACTGCCCCGGCGATAAAAGCGGATGCCATTCATAAATCAAGTTACATTGAAGCCGTATCTCCACCTCTCTTAACAGTTGAGGTTAATGAAGAGCTAGACCAGAGTGGTTTTGTTGTTTTGGTGAACCAGATAGAGTTAGCCGAAAATGAAACAAGGGTATATGTCACCGTCCGAAATGAATCTGAAGCCAATATTAGCGTTTATACATTTAGTTCGAAACTGGTTCAAGACGGAAAGCAATTTGACTATGAGTCCAATTTTCATGCCGATTACCCTGAACTTCAATCGGACCTGTTACCCGGCGTCTCTTCTGAAGGTATTCTAACCTTTCCACCAATCGATCCAGACCGCAAGCAGGTGTCTTTCTTATTAGAAGGAAGTTCTGATGATTGGGATATCCGCATTGATCCTTTTCAATTTGTTATCAATTGGGAGTGAACACATGGTTTTAGTTAAATGATATGATATAGTCAAATATTAGGAACATTTTTTCATCCTTCATGTGATTATCAAGAATCAAGACAGGCTATGCTCTTTTTAACTTAAGCCAGGCGATTATCAGAACATCAGACCTTTTATTCACTCAGAGAGGCCAAACATTCGCTTCGTTTGAGGAAGAGGTTAAAAACTTCTTAGACGATAACAACTTGAATTATGAACAAAATTATATTGTCGAAACATCAAACAACCAATTTGATTTCGAGTTCGCTGTAGAAAGTAAAGATGGAATAAAATTAAAACTGATTAATGCCCCGAAATCAAATACGAGTAGTTTAGTCAATCGAACATTAAGAATTTGGGTAGAAATTGAAAAAGATAGGGGCACCGAATACCCTAAAAATCACAGGTTTACTTTACTTGATGATTCGTTTTATACCTGGAAACCGGGCGATTATCAAGTTTTAGAACACTTTAGTTATGAGCTTTTTGCGAAGTCCGTAAGGACTAATGAGACAAGGGATGAGCGACACGGGAAAATCAATTTTACCCCATAACAGCCCTTTAAAATCAGGCATTTAACAGATGAAAAGCGGTGCTTCGGGCAAAATTGACCCCACCCAATCCAGCAAAATAAAAACAGGTAAATCCTCCCTATGGTAAAATAAAGTTGATCACACTTATACACAAGGAGGTTTACCTGTATGGCTATTATACAACAAATGAGTTTGTTTGAGTGGGAAGAAATTGAACAATTGGGAGATTTGGAACGTTTGCTTTTGGTGCTGGAAAACATGCCGGACGAACCGTTGATGCAAATGCTGGAAAAAGCACGTGGACGAGGAAAAAATGACTATCCGATCCGTGCCATGTGGAATTCCGTGTTAGCCGGGATCGTCTTTCAGCACGAAAGCATCGAGTCATTGCGGCGTGAACTGGGCCGCAATGGGCAACTGAGACACTTGTGCGGCTTTGAAGGACAAGTGGGCGACGTCCTCGGCTTACACTCGTTTTTTAAAAAAACTGCTGCAACATGAAGACCGGATCGAAGATATGTTTAACCAACTCGTTCAAGAATTGCGCAAGCTTCTGCCGGACTTCGGAAAACACTTTTTTGAAAAATGCCTTGATTTTTAATAGAATTTTAATTACAATGATAATAAGTTAATAACATATTGGGTAGAGATCAGGAGAAAACCCCCTTTAAACAGACAACTTTGAGGAGTGATAGGTATGTTTATTGTTTATTGGGTGTGTTTTCTCTTTTTTATGTTTATTCTTTTTAAACTACGATAGCTTTGCTTTTGATTTGATAACGGTTTCATTATTTAGTTTTTTATTATAAACTTTATATTTTATCCTAAATTATTCCTACTAGAGCTAGGAGGTGTTATTAACCGATTTGGGGCATTAACGTAATACTACCACACTGTCAACACTAAGATTTAATGATTTATTATCATTTGCTTGTCACGAGAAGTTATATTAAATCATGTAGTGAAGACACAAATAAATGGCTACTCTACATCAAATGTTAAGAACTGAAAAATTCTATTAACCAAGGGGGTTATTGAAATGAGTAAGAGATTAAATGTCCTTTTAATCATTGCTTTGTCGTTAGTGTTAACAGCTTGTTCAACTGAATCAGGTGGGCAAGGAGGTAATAATACGGTTTCGTTATATTCACCTGAAACACCAGATATGACAAATGAAATGAAAGAGCAATTTGAAGAACTTTACGGTGGAACAGTTAACATCCAATATGCAGGCACAAACGTTCTTGTTAACCGTATGATTGCAGAAATGGATAATCCACAAGCTGACGTTTGGTATGGGGGAGGGGGAATACTTCCGTTTGAAGCAGCTGTTGAACGAGGTTTTATTACTCCGTATATTCCTGAAGCTGTGAAAGACTGGGATGTCTATGAAAATGGAATAAAAGTAAGGCATGAAGATTGGTACTGGGTTGGAACTGAAATTTTCGTTCTAGGGTTTGTATATAATACCGATTTACTTGATGAATCGGAGTTGCCAAGAACATGGGATGATTTATTAGACCCGAAGTGGAAAGGCAAATTACAAATGCCTAACCCGGCAGCATCGGGGACAGCAACTCTTCTTGTATTGAGCCAAATGATGGAGAGAGGCGAAGAAGCGGCATGGGAGTATTTTGATCAACTAGTAGAACAAATGAATGCGATTCCTGATTCAGGTGGTGCACCAACTCGTGCGGTTGCAACTGGTGAAGCATTAATCGGGATCGGTTTTGACTTCATGGCTTACCAAAATAAGGCTCGTGGTGAATCAGTAGACTTTATCGTTCCTGAAACGACACCTATTCTTGTTAACCCTGTATCTCTAGTTAAGGATGGTCCTAACCCTGAAGGAGGCAAAGCATTTATTGACTATATGCTTTCTGAAGAAGGACAGCAGCTAAAAGCTGATTGGTACCATATTCCAATTATGCCTGGAATTGAATCTAAGTCCCCTTTATCATTAGAATCTTTAGAAGGTCACGCTCAGCAATTAGATATTGATTGGGTTGTAGAAAACTATGATCGCATAAGAAATGAGTGGAGAGAAAGATATCAATAATGAAGCTTGAGGAGGGCTATCATGGGTTCCGTAGTCGTTAAAGATCTTATTAAGAAATATGATGACGTCGTAGCACTTAAAAATGTTAATTTAGACATCAAGGAGGGTGAATTTTTCGCCCTTCTTGGGCCCTCTGGTTGTGGAAAAACAACAACGATGAGGTGCATTGCTGGATTTGAAGACCCTTCATCAGGGGACATTTTTATAGGGGATCAAAAAGTAAACCATGTTCCACCTAATAAAAGAAACTGTGGGATGGTATTCCAAAGCTATGCCCTTTTTCCACACTACAATGTGTTTGAGAATGTTGCATATAGCTTAGTAGTTAGAGAATTATACAATGGTGGCTTAATGACTAAAATAAAAAACTTTGCGCTTCTAATGAGCAGACGATTGGCTAAGCCATCAGAACACATCGAGAAAAAAGTAAGGGATGCATTGAAATATGTAGAGCTAGAGCCGTATGCTGAGAGAGCCGTAAGTGAGCTATCAGGGGGGCAACAGCAGCGTGTTGCTTTAGCTAGAGCATTGGTTATGGAACCATCTGTTTTACTTATGGATGAGCCACTTTCAAATCTTGATAAAAAGCTTCGTAATACGATGCGTTCAACGATTCGTAGAATTCAACAAGATGTTGGAATCACTACAATATTCGTAACCCATGATCAGGAAGAAGCCATGAGTATGGCTGACCGAGTGGCGGTTATGAAAGATGGTGAGGTTATTCAGATTGCTTCTCCAACTGAACTATATAGTCAACCCAAAACATCATTTGTTGCTGATTTTGTGGGATCTTCAAATATTTTCCAAGGCAACGTGAAGAAATCAGAAAAAACACATACTATTGTTAAGTTTGGAGATATTGTGTTAAAGTCCAATTTTAATACAAATAAAAATGATGTCAATGTGATGATAAGACCCGAAAGCATAGAACTGTTTGCAAATGGAGCTTCGACAGATGGTGAAAATGTTATTGAGGGTGAGGTCATTATTTCGACTTACTTAGGATCTCAAATCAGATATGACGTTAAGGTTGGAATGTATGAGTTTATGGTAGATAAAACATATGAGCCAGGAGTACCAGTGTTAGAATCAGGTGAAAAGGTAAAATTAAAAATTAATCCTGAACGGGTGTTGCTAATATGAAACCAGAAATTAAGCGGGAGTTGATTCAACCTAAACCATCAAAGAGAAAAGGTTCTTTTTTAGCTCGAATTGATTACTTATCTGTTGTTAAATGGGGAATATCGGCCTTTTTTATTATTTTTCTAATCATTCCTTTGCTTTCAATATTTATCGTAAGTTTTACTGGCGTGCCGATAAATATTTTTGGCTCTTTAGTTAACCCTGATATTTTTGCCACCACTATAGAGCGATTGTCTAATGCCTCATTTGAGCACTATTTGAAACTGGCAGGCGGGGGTACATATTTCTCAGCACTAATGAATAGCTTGGCTCTATCTTTAGGTGTATCTGTCCTAGTTATTCTAATGTGTTTGCCTATTGCCTATGGATTTGCTCGAACAACGATGCCATTTAAGAAATTATTTGGAGCGTTATGTATTGTTCCATTGATTGTACCTACATTTATATCAGCAGCAGGAATTATTTTAATGTTTGGACAATCAGGATGGGTTACATCAATTTATCAGTCGTTAGGTGGAGATGGCGTCATATTTGATGTCTATTCTATGACTGGGATAGTCCTAGTACAAATCTTTTTCTTTTTTCCATTTGCGCTTTGGCCAATGGTGGCAGCCTTTAAAACAAGTGACATTTCATTAGAGGAAGCTTCAAATAATTTGGGAGCAAAAAACTGGATAACAATGCTATTTGTAACACTACCTCTAGCTCTACCAGGGATCATCTCAAGTGTTCTACTTATATTTACTGTTAGCTTTTCAGATTTTGGTACGCCTATTATTATGGCACCACCAGATCTGAATTTGATTGTTGTTGAAGCGTATCGTGAAATTGCCGGTTTCTTTAACTGGGCGGGTGCATCAATACTTACTGTAATCATGGTGTTAGTTGCTGGATTATTCTTCTGGTTACAACGATTGGTCACTAAGGGAAGAGACTATGGCACATTATCAGGAAAGCCAAAACAACAGCGCTTAAACGATAACAAATTTGTAACGACAATTTTAACGATCTATACAGCTATTGTTGTACTGATCCCATTGTTGACGTTATTTACAGTCTTTTTACAATCAATCGCTACGACATGGGGACATGGCATGTTCCCAAATGGTTATACACTTGAACATTATGCGAGAATTTTCTCGCGTTCATCGACTAACATTTGGAATAGTATCGTTTTAGCCTCTGGAGCGTTAATCGTCAGTGTGGTTGTGGCCACGTTTATATCTTATTTTGTTGTTCGCCGCAATGCAGTAAAACTTGATTTTATGGCATCTATTCCACTTATTGTACCTGGGATTGCCCTAGGGATTGCCCTAATCCAAACATTCAACACGGCACCATTGCAATTGACAGGTACAGCAACATTGTTAATTGTGGCTTATGCCATACGACGAATGCCGTATATGATTCGTTCAACAATGGGCACGATGATGGCTATTAAGAAAGACATTGAAGAAGCAGCAGTTAATCTAGGAGCCTCTCCGCTTCTTGCAGCCATGACAGTCGTTGGGCCACTAATGCTTCCGGGGATTGCCGCTGGCTCGATACTCGTATTTGTTACGGTAATCAAGGAAACAAGTATAACGGTATTACTAGCGCCATCGGATTGGGCTCCAATGAGCTTAGTTGTTTTTCAGAGCTTGTTAAGAGGTGATTATTACACAGCCTCGGCAATGGCCATATTAATCATTGTTGTTGTTCTTGTGCTTCAAGCGATTGCTAGTCGTATTTCAAAACAATCACTTTATTAATGTGACGGAGGTAGGTATTATTAGAGGATTTATATTTGACCTGGACGGAACTGTGTATTTAGGAGATCAACCGATTAAGGGAGCTGCAGAAGCCATTAACACATTACAACAAAGAGGGGATCGAGTTGTCTTTTTATCCAACAAGCCGATTGCAACTAGAATGTTTTATGTTGAAAAGTTGAGAAAGATGGGAATTGAGGCATCACTAGAAAATGTATTGAATTCAAATTATATAATGGCGTATTATCTGAAAGACATTCTAACAGCAGAACAATCTGTTTTTGTCATAGGAGAGTGGCCTCTCATCGAAGAACTTGAGGCTCAAGAGATACCAATTACGCAAGACCCATTGCAAGCAGATTATGTTATCCTTTCATGGGATAGGTATTTTACGTATGACAAGCTCAATGCAGCGTTTCAAGCATGGTTTCATGGAGCAAAAATTATCGCTACAAATCCGGATCGAACCTGCCCAATTGAAAACGGACAAATCCCAGATTGTGGGGCAATAATTGGTGCTATAGAAGGAGCAACTGGCCAAGCTATTGACGCTGTTGTCGGTAAGCCTTCAGCGATTATGGCAGAAACGGCTGTTAAGAAGCTTGGGCTTGACTTTTCACAATGTTACATGGTCGGAGATCGCTTAGAAACTGATATTAAAATGGCTAATGAAACGGGGATGAATAGCGTTCTCGTTCTAACCGGAATTACGACTGAGGATATGCTAGCTACAAGCCCTTATCAACCGAAATATGTATTAAATAGCATTGCAGACATCCCTTCAATTTAAATGTATAACTCAACTTTCGCAGACAGAAACACCGAGTAAACCCTTGATATAATTGGGCAGACTCGACAAAAACTAATCGAAAAGCTCTTGAAACTTCTCTTCCGTAACTCAAGTTTGACACGGAGCATTACGATGAAGGCTGAAATATATGTAATTTCAGCCTTTATCAATAACACATAACACTACATTCCAAGTGTGACGTTCTGTTTTCCAAGACCCTTGGCGGAGCCGTTGTCCCACTCGCCACAAATGCCATGTTGGCTTCTCCCCGCAGTTCGGTACGGATAATCTGTTCTTCACCATTAGAAACCACCAGACTTGCCTTGATTTGACTGACCTCATGTAAAACATCCTTTACACTGGTCTGGCAGCCGATTTCCTTTAACTTATAGGCAAGAACGGACTCCATCACGAGCGCCAGGAAACATACCATAATATGTCCGCGGATACGATCCTCATTCCGATGATACATTGGGCGTAATTCGAGCCCGTGTGAATGCTAAATTAGAATTAACAAAAATCGCTGGATAACAGTGAACACTATTTACCATAACATTCCTCTCCCAGTATCATATCACTGGAAACATCAAAACAGTTGGGAGAGGAAAATATGAATAAAATGGAAAGGTGGAACATGTACCTAGAGATTCAACAGCTAAAGAAACTGGGACTTAACAAATCGCAAATTGCCAGACGATTGAGGGATTAGCCGCAATACAGTTTACAAATATATCAATATGACACCTGAAGAATTTGAGGATATGTTGGAGCACATGGAAGTGAGACAAAAGAAATTAGACTGTATCAAAGAGAAGCTCATCACCTGGTTGAAACAGTATCCCGACATTTCAAGGCACAGATCCATGATTGGATTAAGGAGAGATATCCTGACCTTACGGTCGGTGAAAGTACCGTCAGGTGCTATGTTAGTCAACTGAGAAAGGAGTATAGTATTCCAAAAATAAAGGTGACCCGGCAATATGAAGCGGTTGAAGACCCGCCTATGGGACAACAAATGCAAGTTGACTTTGGTCAGGTCACCGTCAGAAATACGTTTCATCAACCTCAGAAACTGTGGTTTATGGCTTGCGTATTATCCCATTCCCGTTACAAATTTGTGTATTGGCTGGACCGTCCCTTTACAACAGCAGATGTCATTCAGGCTCATGAACAAGCTTTCGCCTT